>NZ_AGVX02000409.1 GCF_000239155.1 Actinoalloteichus spitiensis RMV-1378 | reverse complement strand
GCGGAGCCAGTCCCTGACGGCGGCGGCAGTGGCCGGCCAGCCCGCACGGCGGCCACCGCCGCAGCGAACTCGCCTCCGCTACGGTACCGACGTCGCGGGTCCTTGACCAGGGTCGCGTCGATCAGCGCCCGTACCGCGGGCGGTACGTCCACCGGAAGTGGTGGCGGCACCTCACGGATGTGCATCATCGCGACCGTGACGGCGTTGTCCGACACGAACGGGCGGTGGCCCATCAGGCACTCGTAACCCACCACGGCCAGCGAGTACACGTCGCTCGTGGGTTCGGCCTCCCCGCCCAGGGCCTGTTCCGGGGCGATGTAGTGCGCCGTCCCCATCACCATGCCGGACCGGGTCACCGGCGCGGCGTCCGCCGCCTTGGCGATGCCGAAGTCCGTCAGCTTCACCCGACCGTCCGGCGAGACCATGATGTTGCCGGGCTTCACGTCCCGGTGCACCAGCCCGCGTTCGTGGGCCGCCTGCAACGCGTGCCCGGCCTGCTCCAGCACGTCGAGGGTCCGTTCCGGGGTGAGCCGGCCCTGCGTGGCGATGATCGCGGCGAGCGGATCACCGACCACCCGCTCCATCACCAGGTAGGCGGTGTCCTCCGGGCCGCCAGCGACCGCCGCCGTCTCGCCGTAGTCGTGCACGGAGGCGATGTTCTGGTGGTTCAGCGAGGCCGTCATCCTCGCCTCGGTCCGGAAGCGGTGCAGGAACTCGGCGTTGCCGCACAGCTCCGGCTTGAGCACCTTCACGGCGACCGTCCGGTCCAGGCGGGTGTCCGAGGCCTCCCAGACCTCGCCCATGCCGCCGACCGCGATCCGGTTACCCAGGCGGTAGCGGTCCGCGAGCAGCTGGCCGGAGGTCAGCACTGGTCAGCCACCTCCGAGGGCGGCCCGCATCACCTCACGCCCGAGGGGCGCGGCGACCTTGCCGCCGGTGGCACCCAGACTGTGGTCCCCGCCGCTCTCCACCAGCACCGCCACCGCGACCTGCGGGTCCTCGGCGGGCGCGAAGGCCACGTACCAGGCGTGCGGGGGGTTGGCCCCCGGGTCGGTCCCCCACTGCGCGGTCCCCGTCTTCGACGCCACCGTGACGTTCGGCAGGATGTCACCGCCGCCACCCGTGTACTCCTCGGAGGCGATCATCATGTCGGTCAGCGTCGCCGCCGTCTCCGGCGAGATGGCCTGGTTCAGCTCGTCGGGAGACGTGCTGTCCAACGTCGACAGGTCGGGGCCCAGGATGCTGTCCACCAGGTAGGGGGCCATCCGCGTTCCGCCGTTGGCGATCGTCGCCGCCATCAGGGCGTTCTGCATCGGGGTCACCCGGACGTCCCGCTGCCCGATCCCCGCCTGGTACAGCTGCGCCGCGTCGCCCAGCTCGCCCATGCTCGAGGCCTCCACCCGGACCGGGATGAAGAGCTCCTCGTCGAACCCGAACGCCCGCGCGGTCTCCCGCATGGTGTCCGCCCCCAGCTCGCCGGAGATCTCGGCGAAGGGCACGTTGCAGGACTCGGCCAGCGCGACCTTCAGGGTCGCCGACTGCCCGATGCCGCAGGGGTTGCGGTTGAAGTTCGGCAGGTCGGTGCTGGTGTTCGGCAGGGTGACCACCGGATCCGGGCTGACACCGGTGTCGGACCGCCAGCCGTTCTCCAACGCGGCGGCGGCGGTGATCAGCTTGAACGTCGACCCCGGGGGCTGGATCTCCCGGATGGCCCGGTTCTGCATCGGGCCGTCCTCCCGCTCCGTGTACTCCGCCCACGCCTCGGCCTGCACGTTGTTGTCGTGATCCGCCAGCGGGCTCGGGTCGTAGGACGGCGTGTTCGCCATCGCGAGGACCGCCCCGGTCTTCGGGTCGAGCGCCACGATCGCCCCGGTGAACCCCCGGTCCGCGAGCTGGTCGTAGGCCACCCGCTGCACGTGCGGGTCGACCGTGAGCCGGATCTTGCCGCCCTCCGGGTCCCGCCCGGTGATCAGGTCGGACAGCCGACGGACGAACAGCCGGTCGTCCGAACCGTTGAGGACGTCGTTCTCCACCGCCTCGATGCCCCGGCTGCCGAACCGGTCCGAGAAGAACCCGGTGATCGGCGCGTACACCGGACCGTCGGAGTAGGTGCGCTGGAACCGCAGCCGCCCACCCGTCTCGACCGCGCTCGCGATCACCTCGTCCCCGGCGAGGATGTCCCCCCGCTTCCTGGAGTACTCCTCCAGGGACTTCCGCGTGCTGTTGCGGGGATCGGTGCGGTACTCGTCCGCCTTGATCACCTGGATGTAGGTGAGGTTGGCCATCAGCGCGACGACCAACAGCATCACGAACAGTGAGACTCGCCTCAGCGGTGTGTTCATGTCGGGCGCGCCACCATCTCCGTGTGTGCCTCCGCGATCGGCGCCTGCTTCGGCTTCGGCTTCGGCGGCGCCGCCGGCCGACGCGCGGCGTCCGAGATCCGCAGCAGCAGGGCGATCAGGATGTAGTTGGCCAGCAGCGAGGACCCGCCATAGGAAAGGAAGGGCGCGGTGATACCGGTGGCGGGGATGAGCTTGGTCACGCCGCCGACGACGACGAAGACCTGGAAACCGAGGGTGAAGGCGAGTCCTCCCGCCATCAGCTTGCCGAAGCTGTCCCGCACCGCCAGCGCCGACCGCAGGCCCCGCATGACCAGCAGCAGGTAGAGGATGAGCACGGCGCTCAGGCCGACGAAGCCCATCTCCTCACCCATGCCGACCGTGATGAAGTCGGTGTGCGGCTCCGGCACGATGTCCGGTCGCCCGGACCCGAGACCGCTGCCGAAGATCCCCCCGGAACCGAGGCTGAACAGCGACTGCACGATCTGGTAGCCGCCGCCGGCCTCATCGTAGGTGGCGAAGGGGTCGATCCAGTTCGCGATCCGCTGCCGGACGTGGCCGAAGAGCTGGTAGGCGACGAGGCAGCCACCGACGAACAGCGTCAGCCCCAGCACGACCCACGCCGCGCGCTCGGTGGCGATGTAGAGCATCACCAGGACCATCCCGAAGAACAGCAGCGAGGTGCCGAGGTCCCGTTCGAAGACCAGCACACCCACCGAGGCGCCCCAGGCGACGAAGAGCGGCGCCATGTCCCGGGCCCTGGGCCAGTTCATCCGCAGGAAGGTGCGGCCGGCGGCGGTGAACAGCTCCCGCTTGGAGACCAGGAAGGACGCGAAGAAGATGGTCAACAGGATCTTCGCGAACTCACCCGGCTGGATGGAGAAACCCGGGAAGGTCAGCCAGATCTTCGCGCCGTTGATCGTGGGTGCGATCGACTGGAAGGGAATGATCCCGGGCAGCGCCAGCGCGACGAGCCCGACCAGGCCACAGGTGTAGCCGTACTTCGCCAGTGGGCGGTGGTCCTTGATCCGCCACAGGGTGAGGATGAAGAAGGCGACCCCGATGACCATCCAGAGGATCTGGCGGCCCACCAGCGGCCCGCCGTAGTAGACGGCCTGCCAGTCCTCCGGGTTGATCTCCAGTCGGGATGCCATCGCGAGATCGATCCGGTGGATCATCACCAGGCCCAACCCGTTGAGCAGGGCCGCGAAGGGCAGGATCAGCGGGTCGGCGTAAGGGGCCCACTTCCGCACCGCGAAGTGCGCGGCTGCGAACAACGCGAGGAACGCGGCGCCGTTGTACAGGATCTGGGAGGTCAGCGCCGCTTCCTGGTTGGCGTCCACCAGGATGTTGGCGATGCTCAGCAGCGCGGCCGAGAAGGCGAGCAGCCACAGCTCCGTGGTCCGCCGGGTAGGCGGCGGCGGGGGCCCGGCCGGGGCCGCGGCGACGGTCGGTGACTCGTCGCCGGGGGGTGAGGGCTGGTTCATCGGCTGCGACATCACCGGACCACCCGGCAGTCCACCCCGGGCTGCTGGCTGGGCTCGGGCTGCTCCTCGGCCGCCGTCTCGGCGGGCCGGGAGAGGGCGGACTTGTCCGCGGCCTCCTCCGTGCCCGCCTCCTCCACGTCGGAGACCGCGTTCGGCGAGACCGAGCGGGGAGCGTCGCCGGGGGCGTCCTCGTCCTCGGTCTGGGGCCGGGTGCCCTCGCCGCCGCTCCGGGTGCCCTGGCCGACCTCGTCGTCATCGGAGGAGCACGGCGGGAGCAGCTGCTCGGTGCGCAGCCGGGCGATGGTGTTCCTGGCTTCCTCGAGGCTCTCGCGGATGATCCCGCCCCGCACCGTGTCCTGCGCGGCCGGTTTCAGGTCGGCGATGCTGATCTCGGCGCAGTCGGCGGCGTCGGCCTCGCAGGAGCCCTCGACCTCCCGTTGGAAGGGGACACCGAGTAACGAGCCCTGGACGCCCTGGAAGATGGCGACCCTGTCGTCGCTGGCGGTACCGACGAAGTACTGGCCCATCACCCAGCTGTAGCCGAAGAACCCGCCGACGCCGAGGAGCACGAGCACCAGGAGCATGACGAGCGCGAGCCGGAGCCGCCCCTTCCTGGGCGCCTCGAGTTCGGCGGAGCGCGCCGGTTCCGGGCGTGCCGGGCGGGGCAGCGTCGTCGCCGAGGCGCGCGCGGCCGCCGAGTCCGGAGGCGGCGGGTCCTCGCTGCCGTCGCCCGCGGCACCGCCGACGATGGGGGCGTTCTCCCCGAACTCGACGTCGACGACGTCGGCGACGATCACGGTGACGTTGTCGGGACCGCCGCTCTTGAGCGCCAGCTCGATGAGGCGGTCGGCGCAGGCCTGCGGGTCGGTGATGCGCAGCGCCTCGTCCAGCGTCTCGTGGGTGACCACGCCGGAGAGCCCGTCGGAGCAGAGCAGGTAGCGGTCGCCCGCTCTGGCTTCCCGGACGGTGAGGGTCAGTTCGACGTCGTTGCCGGTCAACGCGCGCAACAACAGCGAACGCTGTGGGTGGTTGGCCGCGTCCTGCTCGGTGATCCGGCCTTCGTCGATCAGGGACTGCACGAAGGTGTCGTCGTGGGTGATCTGCCCGAGGGTGCCGTCCCGCAGCAGGTAGGCCCGGGAGTCACCGACGTGGACCATCCCGAGCCGGCTGCCGGCGAAGAGCACCGCCGTCAGCGTGGTGCCCATCCCCTCCAGTTCGGGATCACCGGCCACCAGCTCGTTGAGCATGCCGTTGCCGTTGCTGACGGCGTCCTCGAGCTGGCCGAGGAGGTCGTCGCCCGGCTCGTCGTCATCGAGGGGGGCCAGGGCCGCGATGACGACCTTGCTCGCGACCTCGCCCGCGGCGTGGCCGCCCATGCCGTCGGCGAGGGCCAGGAGTCGGGGGCCGGCGTAGACGGAGTCCTGGTTGTTGGAACGAACCAGTCCACGGTCACTGCGGGCCGCGTAGCGGAGGACGAGGGTCATGAGTGCAGCTCGATCACCGTCTTGCCAATACGGATCGGGGCCCTGAGCGGGACTCGGGTCGGACCCGTGACCTTCGCCCGGTCGAGGTAGGTGCCGTTGGTGGAGCCGAGGTCCTCCACGTACCAGTCACTGCCGCGCAGCACCAGCCGTGCGTGCCGCGTCGAGGCGTAGTCGTCGTCGAGCACCAGCGTGGAGTCGTCCGCCCTGCCGATCGAGATGGGCCGGCCGTCCAGGGCGATCCGCGTCCCGGCCAGCGCGCCCTGGGTGACCAGGAGCTGCCGGGGGGACTTCGCACCCTTGGGCTGCCGGGGCTGCGCCCGCCGGGTGTTCGGCACCGACGCCCGCAACCCGGAGGCAGCGTAGAGATCGGAGCGAACCACCCGGAGCGCGGCCAGCACGAACAACCAGAGCAGAGCGAGGAACCCCGCTCTGGTCAGCTGGATCACCAGCTCTGGCACGATTCACCCCCACCCGCGTGGGGATACCCGTCTTCCACTGTCTCCGACCGCTCCCGCCTGGAGGACACCCAAAAGGTACGGCCGTCTCAGCCCTGGCTCCGGAACACCAGGGACGAGTGGCCGATGCGGACGACGTCGCCGTCAGCAAGCTGCCAAGTCTGCACCGAGTTGCCGTTGACCGTGGTCCCGTTGGTGGAACCGAGGTCGGCCAGCGTCGCACTCTGCCCATCCCAGGTGATCTCCAGGTGGCGCCGGGAGACACCGGTGTCGGGCAGCCGGAAGTGCGCGTCCTGACCTCGCCCGACGACATTGCTGCCCTGGGTCAGCGTGTAGGTGCGGTTCGAGCCGTCGTCCAGCTGAAGGATAGCCGTCACCTGTCGGGGGCCGGTGCGCACTGCCGGCGGGGCGTACCCGGGGGCCCCCTGCTGGTCGTAGCCGGGCTGGCCGCCGTAGCCCTGTTGCGGCTGCTGGCCGTAGCCCTGGTCGTAACCCTGGGGGGCGCCGCCGTAGCCCTGGTCGTAACCCTGCGGGGCACCGCCGTAGCCCTGTTGCTGCTGCTGGTCGTAGCCGGGCTGGCCGCCGTAGCCCTGTTGCGGCTGCTGGCCGTAGCCCTGGTCGTAACCCTGCGGGGCGCCGCCGTAGCCCTGTTGCTGCTGGCCGTAGCCCTGGTCGTAGCCGGGCTGGCCCTGGCCGTAGCCCTGGTCGTAACCGTACTGGCCCTGGCCGTAGCCCTGGTCATACCCGTACTGGCCGGGCTGGCCGTACGGGTCGCTCTCGGGGTACTGCTGGCCGGGTGGCTGGCTCATGGGTCGTTCTCCTGTGTTGCGAGGTGGTGCCGGCCGCTGACCCGCATCCGGGTCGACGGACGAGCTGGTTCGGAACTGTCCCGTGTGCAGCGTTTCAGAGCGCTCCAGGGAGACTACGACGTCACCATATGTATCCCACCCTTGTTCGGCGAGGTGCTCCTTGACGCAGTCAGCGAGCAGCTGGGTGACCTGTTGCTCGTTGCCCGATAGTCGATCGTGGTCACCGGGACCCAGCGTTACCACGAAGTGGTTGGGGGCCAGGAGGCGACCGCCAGCCAGTTCCCGGACGTTGCCGTCGGCGTCGCGCTGCAGGCTCTGGGCCAGTTCCTGCGGGACGACGCTGCCGCCGAACACCCGGGCGAAGGTGTTACCAATGACGCCTTCGAGACGGCGCTCGAAGCGCTGCACGAGGCCCACGACATACCTCCACCTGATGCGACTACCTCCCCGATCGTATCCGTGCCGGAGGGGTGGGACATGCCCCCGTTCCAACTAGGTTCTGGGGCGTGCTAGGCTTTCGTCGTCGGTCAGCGAGACCAACTCCACTCGGGCGAGTGGCGGAATGGCAGACGCGCACGGTTCAGGTCCGTGTGTCCGTAAGGACGTGAGGGTTCAACTCCCTCCTCGCCCACCACCCTACGGGCGGCTCCCGTTCACGCATCGCGTGGCGGAGCCGCCCGTTGTCGTTCGTGGGTGGTCCCTTTCGCCCCCGCCCAGGCAACCCCGTCCCCGGTCGTCTCAGGCCGGCCGCGCACGGGGTCCTGATCCTCCTCCCGGGTCGGTCCGGGTCGTGTCGTCCCGGGGTCCGACGTGGTCGGGGTTCGGGGCGGCCGGCGAGGGGCCGTCGGGGCCGCGGTCGGGCTGTGGGCCGTGATCATGCGGAAGGTTGACCGCCCACGGGTCCCGGTCGGCTTCTCCTGGTGGCTGGCGAATTGCGATGACTTCGTTTCGGCGGTGGTGGAACCAGGACGTCCATTCGTCGGGCCTGGATGCGCTTTCGGCGATCCGTCGGTTCGTTCTCCCGGAGCGGCCTTGGTGATGTTCTGTTCAGTTCGGGCAAAAGTCACCCCAGAAGTGGCGGGTGGGTGACGGGACGTGTCGGAGCGCGGGATTCCGCCCTTCGTGCGCGAACTCGGGCGGTCGTTCGCCTGCTCTTCCCATGTCCGCCGGAAGAACCCCTGGAATAGTCCGTTCGGCCGCACCCCGAGCTGGTGGGGCTTCGGGGCTGGTCCTCGCCTCCGCCACCGGGAAGTTCCCGGGGCGGGATCGATAATCACAACGAATAGTACTACTCGCTGGTTCTTTCGTCCGCTGGTTTTCGCTGGTCACTCGAACGGCGGCATTGCTCGACCGAAACCCGGGAGCCGGTCATCGACCGGTCATCGACCGCTCAACGCCGTCGGTCGCAGTGCTCGCACCGTTCTGGAGGAGTTTGTCAACAGAGCTGGTAACTCTGCTTAACGAACATTCATCGCGACCGAATAGCGTCGCTGTTCACCCCGAGGAGGCGATGCCGGTGAGCCGCACACCTGGGCACGCGACCGGACCCCATTCCGACGTGTTGCCCACCCGGCCGAGGCCGGAGGTCGACCTGTCGGATCCACCCGAGAGCCTGAGCGAGGCGGCGGTCTCCGTTCTCGGTTGGCGCGGCGTGGCCCTGCCCGCCATGACATTGCTCGGGCGACGGGTCGTCCCCGTCGCCGAACTGGTTGCCGAGGCCCACGCCGAGAGGCTGTGCCTCGGTTTCGGACCCAACACCGACCGCACCTCGGTGGCCACCTGGACGTGGCCCGAGATGGTTGGGCGCGTGCCCCCACCCGCGGTGCGCCTGTCGGGTGTCATCTCCTTCGCCCGCCACTGGCGGACCGCCCTGGGAGCGGCCGCTCCCTTCGCCCGGCACTGCGGGGCGGCGATGGTGCTGCCCTCGGCGGTCCACGGCATCGACGACTACCTGGACAACGCGCCGGGCCGCGCCCGCCGGCACGGCGTCTCCGTCCTCACCGCCGACGACCACACGCTGCGCATCGACCAGACGGCGTGGGCCGACACGGTGAGCCCCGCGGGGTCGGTGACCGGAAGATGGCTCCGGGAGCTGGTCTACGAGCGGCTGATCGCGCACATGGTGCGGGACGTGGCCGACCGGAGGGGCTGCCTCACCGACTGACACCGCCGGTGGCTCCGTCGCGGGCGGCGTCTCCGGCCCCGAGCGGTTAACGTTCTCGAATGCATGTAGTCATCGCCGGAGGACACGGGAAGATCGCACTCATCCTGGAGCGGATGCTGGCCGCGCGGGGTGACAGCGTCACCGGACTGGTCCGCGATCCCGGCCACCTCGACGACGTCGCCAGCACGGGAGCGAGCGGCGTCGTGCTCGACCTGGAGTCCTCGGGCCGGGACGAGGTCGTGCGACAGCTGGAGGGAGCGGACGCCGTGGTCTTCGCCGCCGGTGCGGGGCCGGGCAGTGGCGCGGCGAGGAAGGACACCGTGGACCGTGCCGCCGCCGTGCTCCTCGCGGACGCCGCTGAGGCGGCGCGGGTGCCCAGGTTCCTCCAGATCAGTGCGATGGGCCTGGAACGGGCTGCCGACGAGGGGATGGACGAGGTCTTCTCGGCCTATCTCCGGGCGAAAGCGGCCGCCGAAGAGGATTTGCGATCGCGGAATCTGGACTGGACCATTCTGCGACCGGGACGGCTGACCGACGACCCGGGTGCCGGGCGGGTCCGCCTGGCGGAACGGGTGGACCCGGGTCAGGTTTCCCGAACGGACGTGGCCGCGGTTCTCCTGGAGCTGTTGGGCAGTGGTGCGGCGCGGAGGAAAACGCTGGAACTCGTCGGCGGCGATACCCCGGTCGCGGAGGCGGTCGCCGCCATCTGACGCGGATCTCACCAGCGGTGGTACACCGCCGGCAGGCCGTGGCGCTCAAGGCGTGGAAGGGCCGCTCCCGGAAAACGGGAGCGGCCCTTCGCCGCAGGTGATGAACCCTCGCTATCACGCTCAGTAATATTTACCATCCGCTTGCTCGCTCCAATTCCTGCCATTCGCGTCGCATCGGGTGATTCTCCTCTTACCCAGGTGGTTCGACGGCGGTTGCCCGCCTTGCCACAATGCATAGTCGTGTGATCTGGAGTCCGCGGGTGGGGGATGTCGGTCTTCGACTTTCCGACCGGGCAATTCGGTGACAGCCAGCCGGGATGGCGTGCGCCCGTCGGAGAGGGTCGACGACAGCGGGCGCCGTGCCCTGGCTGTGGTGAGGTGAGGGAGGCGCTGGCACAGTTGATGACTCAGGGCGGAACGCGGGTGGTGGCGCCGGAACTCGTGGCACGGGCCCACCAGGCCCGGACACCAGCACCACCACCGAAACCCGCCGACCCGGACCTCGCCCCCATCGAGGGGCTGCTGCGGGAGGGCGGGTACGGGCTCTCCGTCGAACGCCGGAACGGGAACGTGGTGCTCACCGGCCCCGGTACGGGAACCGGCGTTCGGCTGCCCGACCCGTCGGACCGGGCCGCCGTCCTCCGCCAACTGACCAGGCTCCGCCGGACCCGTCGGAGGCGGACCAGGAACTGGGTCGAACGGACCACGGTCGAGCTGGAGACGGGAGGACGCCCCGAGCTGTGGCGAGTTCCCGACTCCCCCGGGGGCGGTGGGGGAGATGACGGGGGCCCGCTGTGCCCCGAGGGCGCCGAGGGGAGCCGGCTGGCCCGGATACCGGCCGACCACGACCTGCCCGACGGCCTCGCCGACCTCGCCGCCGAGAAGATCGCCTTCTTCCGCGGGGCGGACGGTGGTCTCGTCCTGCCCCGGCGAGGACTGGTGGTACCGCTGCCCGCCCGGCCCGGCACCGTCGTCGTCGCCCGGCCTCCCGGCCCCGGTGCCCGTCCCGCCCAGGACCGCGGTCCGGACTGGGAGGTGGAGCTGGAGGCCGACCTGGGCGCGTTCGTCGCCGACGCCGACCCGGTCCTCGCTGCGCCCCGGACGCCACCGGACTCGATCGCCGACGTCCCGGCGCCCCGCGCCGCGTGCCCTTCCCCGGGAATTGACGGCCGGGCGGCGCTCGGCCGCATGGACGGCTGGCGAGCCCTGCACGCGGTGGTGGAGTCCGACCCCTTCCTGCGGCTGCACTGCGCCACCCAACCGGCGCTCGCCGCACTGTCCGAGGGCGACACCGGCCGCGCGCTGCTGATCCGCTCCCCGGAGCCGGTTCCCGCCCACCCCCGGTATCCCGCCGGCACCGTCGCGGTCACCCTCGACGCGCTCCTGCGCCCGCCCCCGCCAGGGGGCCGGCCACTCCTGCGCACGGTGATCGACGCGAGGGCGGAGCACTGGGAGGGGGAGCTGGAGAACTTCACCGAGTACCTGGTCCGGCCGTTGACCTCGACCGTCACCGTCCTCCTCGACCACCACCGACTCCTCGTGGGCGGCCCGCACGAACGGGCGGTCTCCGCCGAGCTGTCCCCGGAACTGAGGTTGACCGGCCGGGCCGTGCTCCGCGACCCCCTCACCCCCCTCACGCCAGGGGAGGGCCCGGTTCGGGTGGCCGGTGTCATGCGGGCACTGCACCGGACCCTCGGGCTGATGGTCTCCGCCTTCCTGCGTGTCGGAGCCTGGCCGGAACGCGGCGCCGCCGAGGTCAGGGCGGCGGTCGCCGAGACGGTGGCGGAGGAGTTCCGCCGGCTCGACCCGGGAACCGCGGACCTGCTGAACTTCGACCACCCGTTGCTCCGCTTCGTCAGGGGGGGACCGAGGTCGGCGGCCGACCTCGACGGGCGGTGGTCGTCCCCCCGCGCGACGGGGTATCCGCCCCGGCCGGCGGGACCGGCGCTGTCGCACGCCCGGTCGCTGGCAGGGCTGGACGTCGGGTCGATGCGCGGAGGCCGGCTGCTCACCGACCACGCCGTCTCCCTCGACGAGGAGCAGAGCCGGGTCCTGGTCGACCAGCTCGTCGCACACGCCGACTGGGCGGCCAAACGCGCGGTGGACAACGCCCACCAGCACCTCGGCCACCGGCTGCGCCGGGCCGGGGAGGAGGAGCGGACGGTGGCGTTGGTGCACCACCTCCTCACGAGGAAGCAGTTCCTCAAGGGCTCCCGGTCGCACTACCCGCTGGACGTCGCCCGCCAGGACCTGGTGCCCTTCGTCCGGGATGGTGCGCCCGTGCGCCTCGTCCTCACCGGTTTCCCGGTGAAGCACGACCAGAACGGCCTGAAGGCCACCGGTCCGCTGCCCGACCTCGCCGAGCTCGGCGCCCTGGTCCGCCTCCGGGAGGTCGCGCAGACGGTCGGGGCGGTGCACCAGCCCGGCGTCCGGATCACCGTCCTGACCGACCAGCACCACTTCCGCCGCCGGCCGGCACCGCTGGCGGCCGCCTACCAGGCGAAGATGGGGGACTACCTCCGGATGGTGGCCGGGACCGCCGAGATCGAGCTCCGCGACGTCGACGAGGTAGCGGAGGAGAAGCTCGGCCCCGGGCTGCGAGCGCACCGGGAACGGCGGATCGGGTGGTACGAGCGGGCGTTGCACGACCACTTCGCCGGCTTCGACCCCGTGGCGGGGCCGGCCGCCCTCGACGAGCGGATCGCCACCACCCCCGCCGGCCCACTCGCCGACCTGGTGGCGAAGCTGCCGGACTTCTTCGGCTCGCTGCTGTTCTCCACTCCGCTGCCGACCCCGCCCGGAGTGCACCGGCCCCGGTGGGCGCGGCGCGTGTTCGCCGACATCCGTTCCACCGGGCCGGGCACCCCGCCGGTGGTCGCGGCCGCTCGTCGCCGGGTGCTCCGCTCGGCCTGGGAGAGCGCTGTCCGCTACGTCGCCGTGCTCCGCGTCGACCGGGACCTCGGCTACGACCGGCTCTACCCGCACCGGGTGCGACTGACCAACGTGCCCAAACCCGGACACTGCGGGTTCTCCTGCCTGGGAGGATCGGGACTGCTGCCGTGGCACGGGACCGGCGCGGTCGACACGAAGGGGCACGTGTCGGTCGACTTCGCGGTGTCACTCCAGAACCACTCGTTCGTGCCCGTCTACTCGCCGCTGTTGGGGCCCGGCCAGCCGTGGATGATGGTGCCGCCGACGATGACGAGGGTCCTTCCAGGACGAGCGGCACCGGTGATCGACGGCGAGTTCCTCGCCGGGGTCCGGCTTCGCCGCCGGTGATCGGGCCGGGTGGGCCGAGGCCGTCAAGCCACCGGCCGGCCCCGGTCAGCCGCCGTCCGGGGGATCCACGTCCCTCGCGTCGACCACGCTGAAGAACGCTCCCTGCGGGTCGCGGAGGGTGGCGACCCGACCGTAGGGGGTGTCGTTCGGGCCGTCGACGGTCGTCGCGCCGAGCCGACGGGCGTGCGCGAGGGTGTCCTCGGTCGACTCCACCCCGAAGTAGACCGCCCAGTGCGGTCCGAGGGCCGCGATCGGCTCCTCGACGGCGCGGAGCGGGAGCACCCCGCCCACGGGTTGGTCGTCCAGTTCGAGGACGGCGTAGTCGGAGTCGGGGGAGGTCCGGGCCCCGTGACCGAAGACCCGGTGGTAGAAGTCGATGGCGCGGTCGCCGTCCGACACGACCAGTTCGTTCCACACCAGCGAACCGGGCTCGTCGACGAGCTCGGCGCCCGGGAAGTCACCCGCCTGCCACACCCCGAACACCGCGCCCACGGCGTCCGAGGCGGTCAGCAGGACGGCGTGTTCGGCCAGCTCCAGCGGCTCGGTCGCCACACCGCCCGCGGCCCTGATCCGCGCGGCGGCTCCGGCGGCGTCGTCGACGGCGAGGTAGGTCGTCCAGACCGCCTCGGTCGCCCCGCCGGCGGACCGGCGCGCGATGCCGGCGACCGAGTGCCCACCGACCTGGCAGAACGTGTAGAGCCCCGCCGCCGGATCACCCACCGCGAAGTCCCACCCGAAGAGCTGCCCGTAGAACTCCGCCGCCGCGTCCCGGTCGTCGGTCAGCAGGTCGACCCAGCACGGCGTGCCCTCGCGGTACCGGGGTGGACCCTCGCTCATGGGTGCGCTCCTCTGGCCGGCGTACGGGCTGCCCGCCTCGACCATAGGGCCGCTCCGTCGGGCCGGCCACGCGGGAGCCGTCGGGATCAGGCGTCCAGTCTCGTCGCGAGGTACCCGCGCACCATCGCCCTGGCCTCGGCGAGGATCTCCGGTGCACCGTCGGGATCCTCGCGGAACGCGAGGTTGAGCACGGCGTCGGCTGCCTCGATCGCCACGGCCAACGGGAGCCTCAGCCGGTCCGGTGGCAGGTCGAAGCGGTTGGCGAAGAGCACCGTCAGGCGTTCGGCCAGGACCATGTTGTTGTCCTTGCGACCGTCGAGCAGGCGCAGGTCGACGACGTCGCCGAAGTGCAGTGACGAGAAACCCGGGACGGTGCGGTGCATCGAGATGTAGAGGTCGAACACCGCGTCCGCCGCCTGCCACCAGTGCTCCATCGCGGGATCGGCGAAGCGTTTCGAGAGTTCCGCCAGGAAGCTGTCCAGGTTCCGCAGCGTCAGTTCCTGGACCACGGCGCGCTTGTCGGGGAAGAACTGGTAGAGCGAGCCGACCGCCACTCCGGCGCGCTCGGCGATGAGCGTCGTGGTGACCCCGTCGTATCCCAGCTCAGACACGAGTTCGGCGCACGCGGTGAGCATCCGCTCCACCCGCTGTGCGCTGCGCTGCTGGACTGGCCTCCTGCGCAGCGAGGTGATGCCGGTCGTCAATTCCGCTCTCCCTCTCGGTACCCGCGGCCTGCGGGGGAACGGCTCCGCCGTCCGGCGGACGAAGCGTGTCCGGACGGGGAACACTCCTATTATGTGAATAGGATTCGTGTTTGTTGCCTGTCGGGGACTCACCCAGAGTGTCCGACACTCGATCAACGAGTGGAACGGTCAGAGGCCACGCGGACTGACCAGATTGAGCGAAGGCACGGCCGGCTCCACGTCGTCGGGACCCCGGCCCCGACGATCGACAGCACGCCTTCGGCTTGACGAGGAGGTCGAGATGACTGGCGGTGCCTCACCCACTCCCTCCCCGCCCGCGCGGCGGTGGGGAGAGCACGACCTCGGACGCACCGAGATCCGGGACACCTACCGCGCGGACCTGCGTCCCACCACCCGCGATGTCTTCGCCGCGTCCCGCCCGGTGGACTTCGCCTCGCTCGACTGGCGGGACGTGGGCCGCCCCTACCGGGTGGAGAACTGGGCGGCCGGCCGGCTGAGCTGGGAATCCGGTACCGGACGGACCCTGCCCGTGCCCGAGGCGTGGAAGATGTTCAACCGCTCGTTCCAGCACCTCTTCGACACCGACCCGGTCGCGGCCAGGGCCGAGGCGCTACGGGCGGCCGGGATCCGGCTGCGGAGGGCGGAGCTGGACGCGGCCCGGCGCGCGATCGGCGAGGTCGCCCGCTGGACGGTGTGGAACCAGGCCCACCGGGTCGGGGACACCGTGTGGGACCCCCGTGCCAAACGGTCCCTCTTCTCCGGGCTGGAGCTGAGGCGGCCCCGCGTCCTCTTCCTCGGCGCCGCCGACGGCTACGAGGCCATGCTGCTCGCCGCCATGTACCCGGGAGGGGAGTCAGTACTCGTCGACTACGACGAGTACTGCCGCGACCACCGCTTCGGGTCGTTCCCGGCCGACTACCCCTTCCTCGGCGCCGACCCCGCCACCGGCTCAGCCCGGGTCTGGCACCGGGACCAGATGAACATCAGCTACCTCGTCTCCGACATCCGCGACCTGGACTTCGGACCGGAGTTCGACGTCGTCGTCTCCATCGGACTCATCGAGCACTTCCCCGACCAGCACAAGCCCGAGGCCTTCGACTGGCACCGCCGGTTCCTGCGCCCCGGGGGGTACGCGATCCTCACCACGCCCAGGGTGGCGCTGCGCACCCGCATGTTCTACCGGCTCTTCGGGGACCTGATGAACTTCTCCTACCGCGAACTCCAGACCGTCGAACAGCTCGGCCTCTACGCGTACGAGAACGGCTTCGAGGTACTGCGCCACGGTGAGATCAAGACGCACAACGGGGTCGTCTGCCGACCGAGGTGACGCGGCGCGGCGCCCCGCCGTGGCGGGGCGGCGAGCGGCGACAGGGGGAACGGGCCCGGGTCCGCGTCGGTGTGGGCGGCGACGGAACCCGGGCCCGTTCCTGGCGGCCCTCCGGGGCCGGCGTCCGACGGGTGCGGGTCGGGCGGCCCAGGCGGGAGGGCGGGCGCTTCGCCGGGCCCCGTCCACCGGACGGAGCGGGCGAAGCTGGTGGGAATCCGCGGACCGGTGCCGTTCGGGGGAGGGGAGTGCCGGCACCGGCCCGCGGAGGTCTTCGTCGATCTTCTGCCGGGGAGTGGAC
>NZ_AGVX02000410.1 GCF_000239155.1 Actinoalloteichus spitiensis RMV-1378 | reverse complement strand
GAACCGGATCTGGTGCCGGCGTCAGACCGGCGGCCCCGAGCCTCCGGTTGGCGTGCCGGTGGCACGCCGCCCACGGGAGTCCCGGGCCTGGAACGCGCGGAGCCGCACGTCCCACGGGTGACGGTCGCGTTCCGGGGTCAGCGGGCCCGTCGAGCCAGCCGCTCCGGGTCCAGGATCAGCACGCTCTTGCCCTCGAGCCGCAGCCAGCCGCGGTGGGCGAAGTCGGCCAGGGCCTTGTTCACCGTTTCGCGGGAAGCGCCGACCAGTTGGGCGATCTCCTCCTGGGTGAGGTCGTGCGTCACCCGGAGCAGGCCCGCTTCCTGGCTGCCGAAACGCTGCGCCAGCTGGAGCAGCGCCTTGGCGACCCGGCCGGGCACGTCGGTGAAGATCAGGTCGGCCAGCATGTTGTTCGTGCGCCGCAGTCGCCGAGCCAACACCCGCAGGAGCTGTTCGGCGATCTCCGGGCGCTTGCTGATCCACTCCCGCAGTGCGGGGCGGTCCATGCTGAGCGCCCTGACCTCGGTCACCGTGGTCGCCGTCGACGTCCTCGGCCCGGGGTCGAAGATCGACAACTCGCCGAACATGTCGGACGGCCCCATGATGGCAAGCAGGTTCTCCCTGCCGTCCGGGGACTTGCGTCCGACCTTGACCTTGCCGGACTGGATTATGTAGAGCCGGTCGCCGGGCTCACCTTCCGTGAAGATCACATGGCCGCGTGGGAAGTCCACGGGCTCCAGTGTCTGAGTCAGCGCCTCGATGGCCGCCGGCTCGACACCCTGGAAGATCCCAGCGCGTGCCAGGGTCTCGTCCACCTCATCCCTCCTGTTGAGAGGCGGCGGCAGCCCGTGACTGGGTACCCCTCGTTACGAATACCGGATGGGTGCCGCCGATCGCTCCTTGCAGTCTAAGACGGGCGGCGTGATCTGCGTGGACGCAGCCTTCCCGCGCGCCCCGAGCGACGCAGCCGGAAGAGTTCGAGCGCCCGCCCGATGCCCTGCTTGAACAGCGCCCGCACCTCGTCCGGACGCGCGTTCTCCAGCAACTCCTCGACGTCGTTCTCCTGAACGACCCCGTGGCGGATTCCCTTTTCGACGCGCTCCATGAAGAGCGCGAAGAACATGATCACAACGGGGACGGCGATGACGAACCAGGCAGTCATGATGAGTCCGATGGTGGCGCATCACGGTGGGTGGCGGCGCCCGGGGTCCTGGGTGACCCCGGTAGCCCTTTCGGAATACCCGCAACCTCTCCGTGCCCAGGCTAGGGGTGGAGGGGTGGGCACGCGAACCGATCAGTGGCCGGGCGGTGATCGGCGCTGGTACCGCCACCGCCGCCACCGACCCGGTGTCTCCGCGGGGAACCGCCGTCCCCGGCGGCCGCCGCCCGTACCCTGGGGGAGTGCCGTCCCCCGCGAAGTCCTCCGCGCCCCCCGGCCGTGCCGGTGAGACACGGCTCGCCCTGGTCCGCAGGGCGAGGCGCATGGACCGTGCCCTGCGGACGGCCTACCCGGACGCGCACTGCGAGCTGGACTTCACGACCCCCCTCGAACTCGCGGTCGCCACGATCCTGTCGGCGCAGTGCACCGACCGGCGGGTCAACGAGGTGACCCCGGCGCTCTTCCGCCGCTACCGGTCGGCGGCCGACTACGCGGCGGCGGACCGCGCCGAGCTGGAGGAGCTGATCCGGCCGACCGGTTTCTTCCGGAACAAGGCGTCAGCGCTGATGGGGCTGGGCGCCACCGTGGTCGAGCGGCACGGGGGCGAGGTGCCGCGCACCCTGCCCGACCTCGTCGCGTTGCCGGGCATCGGCAGGAAGACGGCGAACGTCATCCTCGGGGACGCCTTCGGCGTCCCCGGGATCACCGTCGACACCCACTTCGGCCGACTCACCCGGCGGTGGGGCTGGACGAACCAGAACGACCCGGTCAAGGTCGAACACGAGGTCGGTGAGCTCTTCCCCAGGCGGGACTGGACCATGCTCTCCCACCGGGTGATCTTCCACGGCCGTCGCGTCTGCCACGCCAGAACGCCCGCCTGCGGAGCCTGCCCCCTGGCCAGGGACTGCCCCTCGTTCGGCGCCGGGCCGACGGACCCCCTGCTCGCGGGACGGCTGGTGCGGGGCCCGGAGGCCCCCCGGCTGCTCCGGCTGGCCGGGGTCCCGGTACACGCCGACGCCCCCGACGAGCCCGAGGGGACGAGCGGTGCGCCGGGCTCCGGTGCGGGTGGCGCCGTGCGGCCGGCCCAGGGGGGACAGGCGTGAAGTCCAGCGTCAGGTGGACCGTCGTCGTGCTGGTCCTCGCGGTCGCGGGCATCGTCGCGCTCTGGCCCAGGGAGGGGGACACCCTGCCCCCGGCCGGGTCCGACAGCGCCACCGAGTCCGCCGCCACCACGCTCGACGCGCTCGACGTGGTTCCGGTGACCTCGCACGACGGTGGTGAGCGGGGTGATCTCGCCGCCGTGGTGGGGGAGGGACCCGCGTTGGTCAACCTGTGGGCGACCTGGTGCGGTCCCTGCGTGGACGAACTACCGGTCCTCGACGAGTACGCCGCGGGTGAGGACGCCGTTCCCGTGTTCGGCGTGCAGGTGCAGAGCGACCGGGACGCGGGGCGGCGGATGCTCGACGAACTGGGAGTTGGCTTCCCGTCGGTGCACGAGGACGGGGACCAGCTCCGACGCCTGGTCCGGGCCCCCGTCATGCCGGCCAGTTTCGTGGTGGATGACGCTGGTGCCATCCACCGGGTCGAGCCACCCCGCGCGTTCACCAGCGTCGACGAGGTGGACCAGGCGGTGCGGAGCTATCTGGGGGGAGGCCGATGACCGAGCGAGCGAGCGCGCGCGGCGATCTGGGGCGGGGCGGGGCGTTGGTCGATCCGCGCAGCACCCCACCCTGGCTCGGCCCGCTGGTCGCGGCCAGCGACCACATGGAGTCGCCGTCGCCGACGGCGGGGGGTGGCGTCGCCGAGAGCGTCCGACCGGCCGCGGTGCTGGTGCTGTTCGGGGAGGACGGCAGTCCGCTGGGCCCGGGCCCCGACCTGCTGCTGTTGCGCAGGGCGGACGGGCTGACCCACCACCCGGGGCAGGTCGGTTTTCCCGGTGGGGTCGCCGAGGAGGGCGACGACGGGCCCGTGGCGGTGGCCATCCGGGAGGCGGAGGAGGAGGTCGGCCTCCAGCGCGCCGGAGTGCGTCCGGTGGCGTTGCTGCCGGAGCTCCACATCCAGCGGTCGAAGTTCAGGGTGACCCCGGTGATCGCGCACTGGCGGCAACCCTCACCGGTGCGGCCGGTCGACCTCGCGGAGACCTCCGCCGTCGCCCGGGTCCCCGTCCGGTACCTGGCCGACCCGGCCAACCGCTTCCAGGTCCGGCACCCCTCGGGGTACGTGGGGCCCGCCTTCGCCGTGCCGGGCATGTTGGTCTGGGGGTTCACCGCGGGGCTGATCTCCAGCCTGCTCTCGGTCGGCGAATGGGCGGAGCCGTGGGACGCCACCGACATCCGGGACCTGGCGGACGCCTGGCAGGCGGTGGAGGCCCCGGCCGGGGCGGGCGGGACGGTCGCCGAGTGAACTGGGTCGACGCGGCCGTCCTGGTCGCCGTCGTGCTCGGGGCCATCTCGGGCGTCCGGCACGGCATGGCGGTCGCGATCTGCGCGGGCCTCGGTGTCGTCGGGGGCGCGGTCGGGGGGCTCATGCTGGCTCCCTGGGTCGCCGACCAGCTGGAAGGGCCGCCCGTCCAGCTCGCGGTGGCCCTGAGCATCCTGTTCAGCCTGGTCGTCATCGGGCAGCTCGCCGGGGTCTACGTGGGCAGGAGCATCAAACGGAGGTTGGGCCACTCCCGGTTGAGCCGCGTCGACAACTTCCTCGGCGGTGTCGTCCAGGGGCTGATGGTCGTCCTGGTGGCCTGGCTGGTGGCGCTGCCGATCACCTCGGCGGCGTCGGTGCCCTGGCTGGCCGCGGCGGTCAAGGAGTCCCGGGTGCTCGGGACCGTCGACGACGTGATGCCGCCCGAGGCGAAGGGGCTCCCCAACGAACTCGGGCGGCTCTTCGCCTTCTCCGGGTTCCCGCACGTGCTCGACCCGTTCTCCCGCACCCCCGCGGCGGAGGTCGACCCACCTGACCCGGAGCTCCAGGCGAGCGCCACGGTGCGGCGGGTCAGGGAGAGCGTGGTTCGCGTGCACGGCCAGGCGATGAGCTGCCAGCGTCTGCTCAACGGCAGCGGCTTCGTGGTCGCGCCGCACCGGGTGATGACGAACGCGCACGTCGTAGCCGGAGCGGACCAGGTCACGGTGGAGGTGGAACGGGCGAGCCTGCGTGCCACCGTCGTGCTGTACGACCCGAGCCGGGACGTGGCCCTGCTCGACGTTCCCGACCTGTACGCCGAACCGCTCGACTTCGCCCCGGACCCGGCGGCGACCGGTGACGGCGGCATCGTGCTCGGCTACCCGCTGGGCGGCCCCTACACGGCCAGCGCCGCCAGGGTCCGGCAGCGGATGACCCTGACCGGTCCCGACATCTACGACCAGAACACGGTCGAACGGGAGATCTACACGGTCCGGTCGGCGGTGCGCAGCGGGAACTCGGGAGGTCCGCTGGTCGACCCGGACGGACGGGTCCTGGGCGTGGTGTTCGGAGCGGCCGCCGACCAGAGCGAGACCGGTTACGTGCTCACCAACGCCGAGATCGACGAGGACGTCCGCGCCGCGACCCGTCTCACCGACGAGGTCCCCACCGGCGAGTGCTCCGCCTAGGTGGGGAAGGGGAAGCGGCCGCGTCCCGCCCGGCCAGGTCGGAGCCGGGGCCCGGAGGGGCCGGGAGGGGTCAGCCCGCCACCCGCGCGAGGAAGCGGACGAGCAGGTCGTTGACCTGGTCCGGGGCTTCGTGGTGGGGGAAGTGGCCGATTCCGGGCAGTTCCACCCGCTGCGATCTCGGCCCCGTCCACGGACTGGACCTGGCGGCGGTGCCGGGCAGGAAGCACGGGTCGAGCCTCCCGTGCACCTGGAGCACGGGGACCGCCGCCCGCCGGTCGACGGCCTCGGCGAAGTGCCGCCCGTCGGACCGGAACTGGGACCGCACGCTCCAGCGGTAGTACTCCATCGCCGAGTGCGCCACGCCCGGGATGAGCATCGCCGTCCGGTGCGTGCGCGCCACCTCGACGAAGGCCGATGTCTGCCGCCAGTCCGGCCCCGACCACCCCCGCAGCAGCGCCTCGACCTGGCTGGCGGCGTTCCTGGTCAGCCGGGCCTCGGGGAGGCGGGGCAACTGGGCGGCGAAGAGGTGTCGTGAACTCCGCGTCTGGGCGCGGGCGGCTCTCCGGAACGGACGTGTCAGCCCGAGCCAGACCGCCCGTCGCAGCGCTAGGGGGTGTGCGCCGCCGAGGACCGCGATGGAGCTCACCAGCCGTGGGTGCAGGGCGGACAGCGTCCACGCCAACATGCCGCCCCAGGCGTGGCCCACCAGGTGCGCTCGTTGCTCACCCAACGCCTTGACCAGCCCGGCGACGTCGCCGGCGAGGGTCCAGCCGTCGTAGCCGCGGGGAGGCTTGTCGGAGTCGCCGTACCCGCGCAGGTCGACGGCGACCGCGCGGTACCCGGCCTCGGCGAGCGCCGTGAGCTGCCCCCGCCAGGCCCACCAGAACTCGGGGAAGCCGTGCAGCAGGAGGACCAGCGGCCCCTCACCGAGCTCGGCGACGTGCAGGCGGATCCCGTTGGCCGAGACGTCGTGGTGCGCCCACGGGCCGGGGAGCCGGGCGGTGGACGGGTCGGGTGGCAGGCTCACCGTGGCCGCGGCTCAGCCGGTCCGATCCGGGGCACCGCCGTCGAGGCGGTCCCGGTGGCCGCTGAAACCAGCGGCGGTCTCCCGCACCGTGCTGATGGTCCGTTCGGGCTTGCGGATGCTGCGGACCCGGCGGTAGCCCTTGTAGGTGAGGAAGCCGGCGACCACCAGCATCACCAGGAAGACGATTCCGAAACCGGCCCACCGGGGCAGCCACACCGCCAACAGCTCGGCCAGGGTGAAGAACAGGAAGAAGGAGCTGAAGGCCAGCACGGTGAGGGCGAGCACGAAGTAGACACTGCCCCGCAGGCCCTTCTTGACCTCGGCCGTGATCTCCTGTTTCGCCAGCTCGACTTCAGCCCTGATCAGGGTGGACATGTGAACGGTTGCCTGGCGGACCAGGTTGCCGATCGACTTCTCCCCGGTGGCTCCGTCGGTGCGGTCGTCCTCGGACAGCGGGATCGAGGGGATGGGTGGCGTCCCCTCTCCGTCCCAGCGTCCGTTGCTGTGGTGTCCGGCGCTGCTCACCGCGTCATGGTGCCATGTCCCCGGACACCCGCACGCGCGACACGGGTGATCTCCACCTGGCCCCGGTGGCGCTCCGCCGGACGGCCGGTCCGGAATCACCGAGGTGAGCTAGGTAATCGTCGTCCCCGGAGCCGGGGGGCACCGGCGTATGTTGCTCGGGTGTCTGAGAACGCCGCTGACGAGAGAACACTGGACGGGGTGCCCTGGGCGAAGCTCGTGATCATCGGACTGGTCGCGGGCGCGTTGTCGGGGCTGTTCGGGCTCGGCGGTGGCGTGGCGATCGTCCCGCTGCTGGTCACGCTGGTCAAATTCGACCAGCGGCAGGCCGTGGCCACCTCGCTGCTTGCGCTGGCACCGCTGTCGGTCGCCGGGGCCGCGTCCTACGCGTGGCACGGCCAGGTCAACCTGTGGATGGCCGTTCCGCTGGCGGTCGGGTGCATGACGGGGGCCTGGTTGGGCGCCTCACTGCTGGGCCGGGCGCCGCTCGCCCTGCTGCGGTGGGCCTACGCGGCCGTGTCCACCGCCACCGCCGTCTACCTGTTGGTCGGGCCGGCGCCCCAGGTGTCGTCGGACGTCGAGCCGGGGTGGCCGCTGCTGTGGCTACTGCCGATCGGGCTGGCCATCGGTGTGCTCTCCGCCCTGACCGGTATCGGGGGCGGGGCGGTCATGGTTCCGGTGATGCAGCTGGGGTTCGCCGCGCCGGCGGCGATGGCCAAGGGGACCTCACTGCTCGTGATCACGCCGACCTCGATCCTGGGCGGGGCGCGGGCGCTGCGCAAGGGGAACGGCTCGCTGCGCGCGTCGTTGTGGATCGGCTGCTCCGGCTGGGACATCGCCATCTCGAAGGCCAGTTC
>NZ_AGVX02000411.1 GCF_000239155.1 Actinoalloteichus spitiensis RMV-1378 | reverse complement strand
AGCGGTGCTCAGCCCCGGCTCCCGAAGACCCACTTGTTGCTCGCCAGCGCGTCCCGCGCTTCGGGCAGCGGCCCGCGACCCAGTCGGCGGGTGAAGTCGAACGGGGTCGTGACGTCCACCGACCAGCCGGTCGCCAGCAGGTGACCGGCCGAGTCGGGTTTCCGTTCCATCTCGAACAGGCCGACCAGGTCGACACCGATCTGGTGCCTCGTCGAGGTGTAGATGGCGCTCTCACGGACCTCCGGGAGCTCCGTTCCCCGCTTGATCTCGAAGGCCAGGGCGCTCCCCGGTGCGCTCAGCCGGTCGATGGTCTCGATGAGCCTCCGTTCGCCGTCGGCCGGGATGTAGAGCAACAGCCCCTCGGCCAACCAGACCGTGGGCAGGGCGGGGTCGAAACCCGCGTCGAGCAGCATGGGCGCCCAGTCATCCCGCAGATCACAACCCAGGGGTCTTCTGGACGCCCTCGGGGTGGCTCCGATCCCGTCCAGCACATCCTGCTTGAACCCCAGGACCGTCGGCTGGTCGAGCTCGAACACCACGCACCCCGTGGGCCAGTCCAGCCGGAACGCCCGCGAGTCCAGGCCAGCGCCGAGCAGGACCGCCTGCCGGGTACCCGAACCGAGCGCCCGCGCGACGAAGTCGTCGAGAACCCTGGTCCGCAGGCCGAAGTACCGGCCGAGCCGCCCCCACAGCGGGTTGGCGTCACCCCCGGGCGCATGTTCGATGCGCAGCGGCCAGTCCGCGCAGGCCGGGGCGGCCCGGACGAAGTGCTCCGCGTAGGGGTCACTCGCCAACGAGTCGGTGCGGTGGGTCTCCATCGCCCGTGCCGCCGCGACCATGAAGGCCGTCAGACCGACTCCGCTCTCCACGCCCGTACCCGGCTGTTGGGTGCTGGTCACGTGTCCTCACTTCGCTCAAGGGGGGCGACCACACCCCCGGCCTGTCGTGGGAGGTGGTGCGCGCCCCGTAGACGGTTCTCATGAACCGGAAGGTCGTCTCGTCCGGCAGGTGCAGGCTGGTGGTGCAGTCCGTCAGCACGGTGACGTGGAGACCGCGCTGGAACGCCGTCCGCGCGGTGGAGTCCACGCACACGTCGGCGTAGAGTCCGACGAACACCAGGTGCTCGGTCCCCTGACGAGCGAGGTGGTCGGCGAACCCGTCACTGAGGAAGGCGTCGAAACAGGCTCGTTTGGTGAAGACACGGTCCGCCGGTTCCGGTGAGACCGCGTGGAAATCCGCTCCCCAGGAGCCTGCCCGACACTTGGTCGGCTTGTCCAGCAGCAGATTCCTCCGGCGCCAACTCGGCCCCTGGAACGCCACGTCGCCGTGGAGGCGCACGAAGACGACCTCCGTTCCGCGCGCCCTCGCGGCCGCCACCGCCCGGACGGTGCCCGTGATCGCGGCGCTGAGGACGTCGAGCCTCCCACCGAACCGCGACTCCACGCCCGGGCCGACGCAGAAGTCGTTCTGCATGTCCATGACGACCAGCGCGGTGCCGGCCGAGGAGGTCATTCCTCGGCCGCCACGGCCGCCAACGGGGACGAACCGGCGGCCCCCCGCGCGCCGAGCTCCTCGAGCAGTGCGTCCACCACCTCCGTCGTCGAGTGCCGACCACCGAGGTCGGGCGTGCTCACGCCCCTGTCCAGCAGCGCCGCCAGCGCCCCGTCCACCGCCGCCACCGCGCCCTGGCAGCCGACGTGCTCCTCGGCGATCGCCGAGGCCGCCCGGATCGTGGCGACCGGATTCACCCTGTCCCGCCCAGCCAGGTCATCGGCCGAACCGTGCACCGTCTGGTACTCCACCAACCCCTCGACGTCGGGGTGCAGGTAGACGTTCTCGGTGCACCGGTTCTCCTGCCGTTCGAAGCCGAAGCGGTCCAGCAGGACGACGTGCATGATGTCTGCCCACTCGTTCCCGGCGATGACCAGCGTGCGCCCCGGCAACCCCTGCTCGATCAGGTTCCGGTTCACGGTGTCCGGCTGGAACAACCCGATGTCCACGCCGAGCCGCCCCGCGATCTCGGCGACCCACTCACCGAGCGCGCCGTCGAGCAGGTGGAACTTGTACGCCATGACGATGCGATCGGCCGATTCGTCGGGCCACTGCCGGCGTGCGCGCCGCAGGGCGAACCTGATGATCGTCTCCGTGGTCTCCTTGCTGAAGGTCATCGTCCGCTGGACGGCGCCCGGGGTGTGGGTGTTCTCGCCGCTGTAGAAACCCTGTGTCTGGTCCCGGACCAGCAACAGGGAGGTGCCCTGGTCCGCGATGAGGTCGACCT
Source organism: Actinoalloteichus spitiensis RMV-1378 (assembly GCF_000239155.1). Lineage (GTDB taxonomy): Bacteria > Actinomycetota > Actinomycetes > Mycobacteriales > Pseudonocardiaceae > Actinoalloteichus_B > Actinoalloteichus_B spitiensis. Next base: position 1,595 of record NZ_AGVX02000411.1, on the reverse strand, counting down.
TGACCGCGTGCAACCGTTGCCGGACCAGGTACAGCGACTGGGCGTTGATCGCCGTCCGGAAGATCACCCTGGTTCCGAGCTGGGCCTGGGTGCGGCAGAACTCCTCGTAGTGCTCCGCGTCCTCGTGCGTGAGCCCGCGGATCCGCTCGGCATCGCCCTCATCGCGGAGGGAGACATAGGAATGGTAGCGGCGCGGCGACCGTTCGATGCGCACGCCAACCGAATTCATCTCGGCGAGCGTGAGGAGTACGCGCTCGAATGCGGACGCCAGTTCTGGGCCCGTTCCCCGCCCGACGGCGAGTCCGACCACTGGAGTCATGGGAATATCTCCGTTCCGTTCCACGGATCAGGGCGCGGCGGAGTCGCCGACGAGGCGGTCGCCCGCGACACCGCTCCTGGTCGGGCTGTAGAAATCGATGACGGCCTCCACCCACGTCGCCGCCGGTATCCGGTCCGAGGCCGTGGGCTGGAGGTCGTCGAAGAGGGCGTTGATCCTGCCCTCCTCGAATCCGATGGCCCGCATGAGCGCGACGAAGTCGGGACGTGTGACCAGCCCGTCCTGGTCGCGGTCACCAAGGCCGGCGAGCGCCGCCGCGAAGGCGCTGATGGGAGCGTGGAAACGGTCCGGTGACAGCACGCATGCGGCGTACTCGTCGAAGCTCACCCTGCCGTCGCCGTCGCTGTCCAGCTCGGTGACCAGCGCGCGCCAGAACCCGTGGAAGGTCGATCGCAGCGTCTCACCGGCCGCGTCACTGATGTCAGGAGAGGCCTGGACGACCCGGTCGGCCATCAGCTCGAAGTCACCGGACTCCACATGGCCGTCACCATTGGTGTCGAGCAGGTCGAAGACGAGCCTGATCCGGCTCACCGCTTCTTTCCGCATCGAACGGTCACCTTTCCTCGGTCTCGCCCACCGCGGAAGGGGAACGAGAAACCCGAAACTTCGCCGCGATTGCGGATCTGGTGCTCCTCGGCGACGGGGACGACTATTCCAGAAAAGGACCACCGCGAGTAGTGAAAGAATGGACACCACACTGAAGGGTGAAAACGGTGGGAAGGCGGAGAAACGCCTGAATGCCGGATCCCACGGCCGGTCGGGTGTGGCCTGCCGCCCGGTGCCCGGCTCGGTTCGGGTCCTCCGGCGAGGTGGGCTGGTCCACCCGGGGGCGCGGCGGTGGACCACGAGTACTCGACGTCACGCAACGTGATCGGCCCGGGGTTGGTCGACCGCCGTTCCGCAGCGGCGACGCCGGGAGCTTGGCTGGCGCACGCTGGCATCGCGCCGCCCCGGACCGCTGAGCGGCGCGACCCGAGGTGGAGCGGGGTGGCCAGCCGCGCGGTGACGGGGTCAGCCGGCCCGGATGACACTGATGGCCTGGGGCGAGTCGAGCTCCGTGCCACCCACCAGTGACATCACGTCACGCCTCGACCCTCGAGATGTCACGGCCAGATCATGACGCGGCCACACTGCCGGGGGAGCGGCCCGACGGCTGGGATGGGGGCATGACCACCACCACGCGCCGTACGACGCGACCACCCACGGGGAGCCGCCGCCTCCGGCCCACGAGCACCGGTCGGCCACGACGGTGGGACCG
>NZ_AGVX02000412.1 GCF_000239155.1 Actinoalloteichus spitiensis RMV-1378 | reverse complement strand
AACGGGCGGCTTCCCCCGATCGGGGGAAGCCGCCCGTTGACGAACCGAACAGGTTTTGTCAGAAAACGGCGACGGGGTCGCGTGGGATCAGGAGGTGGTCAGGCTGAGGCCGAACTCGGAGAGGATCGGGTTCAGCGGCTGGAAGTAGGTGGTGCCCCCGAGGGTGCAGTTGCCGGAGCCACCGGAGGTGACGCCCTGGGCCTGGCTGCCGCTCAGCCAGGAACCGCCGGAGTCGCCCGGTTCGGCGCAGGCACTGGTCTGGGTCATCTGGTGGACGGCGCCCTCCTGGTAGTTGACGGTGACGCCCTTGGCCTCGATGGTGCCGCAGTGCCAGCCGGTGGTGGAGCCGGACCGGCAGACCGAGGAGCCGATCGCGGCCTCGGCGGATCCGCTGACGGCGACGGTGCCGCCGTCGTAGTCGTTGACCGCGGGGGTCGGCGTCCAGTTGGAGTTGGTCTCCACCCAGCCCATGTCGCTGCCCGGGAAGATCGAGCCGGCCACGGTGCCCTGCGACTGCTGGTTCACACCCGACGTGCTGGTGCCGACGGTGCCGCAGTGGCCGGCGGTGACGAAGCCACCGTCCACCGAGAACCCGACGGAACAGCGCGAGCCGGCGGGGTAGTAGGCGTCGCCGCCCACGATGTCGGCGAACGGGACCGGTGTGGAGCCGGTCTCCTCCACGACCCGGACCGTGTTGTCGCTGGCCGCGCGGTCGAGGAAGGCGTCAACGTCGGCGTTCCGCAGGTCCGGGTTCACGGTGACGACGACCGAGTTGGTCTCGACGTCGACGGTCCAGCTGCTCACCCCGGCGGGGGCGCCCTCGCTGGTCGCCGTCCGGTCGATGGCCGTCTTCACCGACTCGAGCTCGGCGAGCGTGTGCTCCACCACGCGAGGGATGGCGCCGGCGGCGCGCACCGCGCTCGCCTCGGCCTCGTCGGTGACCCCCACCACGAGCGCGCCCCGCTCGGCGTCGAAGACGGCGCCGGCGAAGACGCCGTCCAGCGTGCTGGCCAGGGTCTCCTCGGTGGTGGCGGCGGCGGCTTCCTGGGCGAGGCGGAGCTCGGCTCCGGCGGCGTCCAGGCCGAGGTCCCGCTGCATGGCGAGCAGGACCTCCTGGTCGGCGCTGACCGAGGGCAGGGCCTCCTGGTCGGCGGTGGCGGGCAGGGTGAGGCCAACGGTCGTTCCGGCGGCCAGCACGACCGCTCCGGTAACGCGCGCCGCGATTCTCCGATTCACTAGATGTCTCCTTGTTCACGAGTGCAGGGACACCCCGCGGGCGGTTTCTTGGCAGGGGCCCGCCCGCGGGTCTCAACTCGTCGTGGACCGAGGCCCCGGAGGACCCCAGCCGAGGGGAACAGCGGTCTCTTCGACTCGCGCCTGGTTGGAGGACGGCCGTCCCGACGTCCGCGCTCCTGGGGGCCCGGTCGCCGGTTCCGGCCGATTCCACTTCAGACCATTACGGATGATTACCATCCGGTAGCTAGACGTTATTTAGTCGTTACTGCTGTTCGGAAGCCATCATTCGGAGTCAAAGAAACGTCCGTACGGCGGATGGACAGGCGATTTTTGTGACCCCTCGTGTTGATCTAGTGCGTACGGTGGTGAAAGTCCGTGTAATGGCGTTGGTGAGTTACCGGCAACGAGTGTCACGCGGGCGGGAAGTGACCTACCAATCGCGGGCGTGATCACGCGCCACCTCGGAGGGATCGCCCGGCGGCGTTCGGTGGGGGCGCACCGACGTTCAGATGACCGGCGGCCCCGGGGCCGGGGACCGCGGTGGCGGTCCTCGGTGGAGCGGCGAGTCCAGGTGGCCGAACGATTGCGTGGCCGACGGCGGCGGCTGGCTTGGCGCACCGCTCGTCCCGCCGGTGCGGGGAGCGCGCCGTGATCAGCGTGCTGCTCCCCCGACGGGGCACCGGAGTCGGGAACCCGTCGGTCCGCTGGGTGTCCTCCCCGGGGCGCGGGGCCGGTGGTCCGGCCGCTGTTCGCCCCTCCCGACGCGGAACCCGGTCCGGATGGCGACGGCGCCCGCCCGTGGGCGGGCGCCGTGGAGTGCGGCTTCCCGGGCGTGGTGCGGCTGATGACCAGCCGCGAGCGGGCCCGGTGGGGCGGGCGGGGCGAGGACCCCGGCGAAGGTGGGTGTGCTGGCGGGCCTGGCCGGGCCCGCGAGTCGTGTGACCCGAGGCGTCGGTCACCGAGGAGGGGCCGGTGGGCGCGGCTGCCGGACCCCGGATCGCCCTTCGACGGCGGGACGGCCACCGGCGCGCCACCGAGCGCGGCGCCGCCGCCTGCTCGGGACTCAGGTGGTGGGAGCTGGGCCCGGAACCTCCAGCCGCGCTCCTGGCGCCGGCCCCTCGCCGTCCTCCGGCTCCTGCGTCCGTTCCGGCTCGCCCTCGGCTGGTGGCTCCACCGTCGTGGTCGGCGGCTCGGTCCCGGACGGCGCGTTACCGGCCGGTTCCCGCTCGAGCTCCTCGCCGGAGGTGGTGGGGGCCTCGGGGACGTCCGTGGCTCCCGTCCCGGCGGGAGGGGTCGGGTCCGCCGGGACAACGACGTCCGCCCCGTCTGCTGGCGTCCGCTGATCGGCTGGCGGGTGGGTGCCGTCCCGGTGGAACAGCGGCTCACCCCCGAACAGGCCGCTGATCGAGGTCCCGGCCGAGCCGCCGGAGAGGGACTCACCCCGCACCAGTTCGATCCCGACGACGACCGCCATCGCGACGAGGAAGGACAACAGGCCGCCCACCACGACCACCCTGGTGGGTCGCCGTCGACGAACGGGCGCCGCGCCTGCTCCGCCGGTGTCCGCCTGGCGGTCCGTTCCCGCCGACCTCGGCAGGAGGACGGTGCTGTCCGGACCCCGGCGCGCGGGGACGTCCGGGCCGAGGAGTTCGGTGTCGGGGTACGGGGCGCTGCCCAGGCCCTCGACCGGCGTGCCGAGCGGGGCGGTGGGCCCGACGGCACGCGGGGAAGGCCCGGCGGGACCGGAGATCGACGTCGGAGGCGGGCTCGGGTTCGGCGCGGTCAGGTGCTGGGTCGGGGCGGAGGCGAGGTGGGGGCCGGCCGAGGGGGACGGGCTGGCATCCGAACCCGTCCGCTCGGCGCCGGGGGCGTCCCGCCGGCGCCGACCGAGTGGGGCGGCCCTGGCCGCGGTCGCCCGAACGGTCTCGGCGGTCCGTTCGAGGTAGCGCTGGTAGACGGCGCTGCCCACGGTCGACACCACGCTGGCGACGGCGGCTCCCGCCACGGTGCCCGCCACGCCGAGCTGGGAGCCCAGCGCCGCCGAGGTCACCGCGGCCAGCGCGCCGGCCGTGATCTGGGTGCCGGACAACCCGAACGCGCCTCGCCGCTGCACCGGGTGCCCGTCATCCGGTGGTGTGGCGCCGCCCTGGGCCAGTCGGGTGGTGAGGTCCGGGTCGTGCTGCTCGCGCATGGGTCCCCTCGTGGTCGCACTCCGTTTCCGGCCCGCCGGGGCCTGGTGTGACAACGAGGAGGACGTGCCGTTTTATCCCCCGGTTGGCGGATGGTGATATCGCCCACTTGGGCTAATGGGGGAGGTGTGCCGGCTGCCGGGCGGGAGGTCGCTCGCGGTGGTCCCGGCTGGTGGGTTGATGGTCGTGACGAACTTGTACCGGTCCCCCCGGTAGAGCGACCGCACCCATTCGACCGGGTGACCGCCGGCGTCGAAGGAGTGCCGGCAGAGCAGCAACATCGGGAGGCCCACGTCCGCTCCGAGTAACTCGGCCTCCTCCGGTGCGGCGAGGGCGGTCTCGATCGTCTCCGTGGCATGGCCGAAGCGGACGTCGAACCGGTCGCGCAGGACCTGGTAGAGCGAATCGCCCTCGCTCAGGCATCGGCGCAGTCCGCGGAACCGGCCCAGGGGGAGGTGGGTGGTCTCGATGGCCATCGGCTCGCCGTCGGCGA
>NZ_AGVX02000413.1 GCF_000239155.1 Actinoalloteichus spitiensis RMV-1378 | reverse complement strand
GTCGCGCGGGCCCCGCCGGGCCGGGAACCGGCATCGCCCCCTCGCCCGCCGGTGGCCTCGTCCCGCCCTGGGCCCGCTGGTCGGGCCGCGAGGGGCCCGCGCCCCGCTGGGTGGCGCGGGAACCCCGGCCGATCCCCGGACGGCCCAAGGGACGCGCCGCCGGTGGGGGCGCGACGGGACGAGGCGGCGGCCAGGACCCGTCGGGCGGGTTCGGCTGCGACATATGACTGGTTCCCCCTGTACGCGCTCGCGGTGACCGGCGGCTGGCCACCGCCGGCCTGTGCCGATCCACCACGGCTCCGGGACGGGCGTCCACGCGTCGGTGGGACGCGGTCGCGCGAGGAGCGCTCCGGTGAACCGGCCCAGAGCATAGGTCGGCTCCGCTATCCTCCGCTGCCGTGTTGACTAACTGGGGGCTCACCGCGTCCGCCCTGTTGTTGGCCGGTACCGCCGGCCTCGGCGCGCCGCAGCCCGCCCAACCACCGCCCGGGCTGCCGGGCACGGTGAGCGCCCAGGTCGATCTCCGGCTGGAGCGGGACGGCTCCCTGGCGGTCGTCGAGCACGTCCTCGTCCCGGACGGGATGTCCGCGTCGAGGACGGTGCCGCTCCGGCTGTCCGCGGGCGAGGGGGTGGACCGGGTCTTCGAGGTGCGCGACCCGGTGGCCGAGGGGCCGGCCACCCTCGTGCGGGAGGACGACGAGTTCGGCTACTCGGCCGGACCAGGCGAGTCCGTCGTGCGGTACACGGTGGACGGCGCGGTCGCGGACGCGGGGGCCGGGCAGGAGGCCTACTGGCGGCTCGGCGGGTGGGACGTCCCGGTCGACTCGGTCACGGTCTCCTTCGTCTCCCCCACGCAGCCCCGCACCATCACCTGCCTGGCCGGACCGCCCGGCACCAGCACGAACTGCACGGTGTCCCAACTGGACGTCGGGCAGCCGGCCAGCGCACGGGAGATCGGGGTGGAGCCCGGAGACCGCATCGACCTGACCGTCGGGCTCGAGCCCGGGACGACCCCGGCCACCGCGCTGTTCGAGGAGAACCTCGACCTCGGTAGGGCGTTCTCCCTGCACCTGGGCAGCGCCGTCGGCCTCGGCGTGGTCCTCGCCCTCATCCTCGCGGCGGTGGGGTGGCTGTTCCACGCCCGCCGCCGGGACGTCCTGGCGCTCGCGCGGGAGAGCGACCCGGTCGAGGTGCTGGTGGCCGAGGAGGGCGGTGGTGTCGGCTTCGCCAGCCCCGACGGGGTGCTGCCCGGGCAGGTGGGCACCGTCGTCGACGAGCACGTCGACGTCGTGGACGTCACCGCGACCGTGGTGGACCTCGCCGTCCGGAACTACCTGTGGATCGAGGAGCTGCACGTCGACGACGGCGTCCTCGACTGGCGGATCGTGCGCCGCAACGAACCGGACGAGGCGCTGCACCCCTACGAGCTCGCCGTCTACCAGGCGCTGCTCGGCGGTGACGGCGACCGCCCACCCCTGCGGGAGGTGCGGCTCAGCGAGTGGCGGCGCGGCGGTCGGCGGATCGACCTGGCCCGGGTGCGGGACGAACTGTACGACGACGTCGTCCGCCAGCACTGGTTCTCGGTGCGGCCGGACCACGCGCGCAACCGGTGGTGGTGGGCCGGGGCCGCGCTCTCCACGGCCGGGGTGGCGGCCACGGCGGTCCTGGTGTTCACCACGGACCTCGCGCTGGTCGGGTTGGGGGTGCTCGCCGCCGGCATCGTGGTCACGGCGCTCTCCCGGTGGATCCCCTCCCGAACCCGACGCGGCCGCGAGCTGGTGGCGCAGGTGCGGGGGCTGCGGGAGTACCTGGACACCGTCCCGGTCAGCAGCGTCCCGCCCGAGGACCGCGAGGTGGTGTTCTCCCGTTCGTTGCCCTACGCCGTGGTGCTCGGCGAGACCGACCGGTGGCTCACCGAGTTCGCCTCTGTGGACGTCGACGCGGACGGCTCGCCCGGCCTGTACTGGTACGGGGAGGACCTGGGGCAGGACCGCCACGTGACCCCGGAACTCGACCGCTTCGCGATCCACTTCCCGAGTTTCCTCGCCGAGCTGGACGGGGTGCTCGCCGAGTCCGGGCACCTCAGGTCGCTGGGGTGAGGCGACCGGTGGCCGTGGTGCGCCGCGACGGGTCGGCAACACGCCGTAGCGATTGTGGGCGGCCCAGCCCCGAGCCGTAGGCTGCGGGCATGGTCGACCACCTGCTGCACCGGTTCACCCTGCCCAACGGGCTGCGTGTGGTCCTGGCACCCGACAGGGCGGCTCCCGTCGTCGGCGTCAGCGTCCACTACGACGTCGGTTTCCGCTCCGAACCGGAGGGGAGAACGGGCTTCGCGCACCTGTTCGAGCACCTGATGTTCCAGGGCAGCGAGAGTCTGGAGAAGCTCGCGCACTTCCGGCACATCCAGAGTTCCGGTGGCACCTTCAACGGCTCCACCCACCCCGACTACACCGACTACCACATCCTGCTGCCCTCGGCGGGGCTGGAGCGGGCGTTGTTCCTCGAGGCCGACCGGATGCGGGCCCCGAGGATCACCGAGGAGAACCTGCGCAACCAGGTGGACGTGGTCAAGGAGGAGATCCGCCTCAACGTCCTCAACCGCCCCTACGGCGGGTTCCCCTGGATCACCCTCCCACCGGTGCTGTACCGGACCTTCGCCAACGCGCACAACGGCTACGGGGACTTCACGGACCTGGAGCAGGCCACGGTGGAGGACTGCGCCGCCTTCTTCGACACCTACTACGCACCGAGCAACGCGGTGCTGACCATCGCCGGCGACCTCGACGTGGACCACGCGCGGGAACTCGTCGAGCGCCACTTCGGCGACGTACCGGCCCGCCCGACCCCGGTGCGGCCCTCGTTCGCCGAACCCGCGCCCACCGAGGAGCGGCGCGGCGAGCACGAGGACCCGCACGCGCCGCTGCCGGCGTTCGCCGCCGGGTACCGCCTGCCGGACCCGCACGCCGACCTCGACGCCTACCTGGCCCACCTGGTGCTGTCCGGGGTGCTCGCCGACGGCGACTCGTCCCGGCTCACCCAGCGGTTGGTGCACGCCGAACCGCTGGCGATCGAGGTCGGCTGCCGGTGCGGGCTGTTCACGCCGCTCGACGCGCGCGACCCGGACACCTTCCTGATCACCGTGGTCCACCCCCAAGGAGTCGACCAGGAGATCCTCCTCGCCGCGATCGACGAGGAACTGGAGCGGCTCGCCGTCGAGGGGCCCGGCGAGGACGAGGTCACCAGGGTCGTCGCCAGGTGGGCGGCGTCCCTGCACCGGGAGCACGACCGGCTCATGTCCCGAACCCTGCAACTGGGCGCTTTCGAGCTGCTGTTCGGACGTGCCGAGCTCGCCGCCGAACTCCCCGAGCGGTTGGGCGCGGTCGGCCCGTCGGACGTCGCGGCGGCGGCCAAGGCCCTGCGGCCGGAATCCCGAGCGGTGCTCACCGTGCGCCCCGGCTCCGCCGCCAACGACGACACCGACGGAGGTGGACAGTGACCGGCCAGAACGTCGAGAGCCCGCGGCGGCGCACCGCGGAGGAGATCGGGAGCACCGACCGCGGCCCCCGGCCGTTGCCCGGGCTGGGGACGGCCCGGTTCGCCGAGCAGCCGCCGCGCATCGACACCATGTTGCCGAACGGGCTCCGGCTCGTCGCCGTCCGACAGCCCACCGTTCCCATGGTGGAGCTGCGACTGCGCCTGCCCTTCGCCGGCACCGAACGGGAACACGCCGCGCGTGCGGAACTGCTGGCCGCCACGCTGCTCACCGGGACCACGCGCCGCGACCGGGTGGCGATGGACACCGATCTCGCGATGGTGGGCGCGGACCTCGGCGCCGGGGTCGACCCCGAACGGCTCAGCATCGCGGGCAACGCCCTCGCCAGTGGTCTCGACGAGTTCCTCGACGTGTTCGCGGACGCGGTGACCGGTGCCGCCTACCGGGACCACGAGGTCGACAGGGAACGCGACCGGCTGGTCGAACGCATCGGGGTCGCGCGCAGCCAGCCCGGGACCATCGCCAGGGAGGCGCTGCAACGCCGCCGCTTCGGCGACCACCCGCTGGCCAGGGAACTGCCCTCGACGGAGGCGGTGCGGGCGGTCGACGCCGACCAGGTGCGCGCGCTGCACGACCAGCTGGTGCGCCCCTCCGGCGGGGTCCTCGTGATGGTGGGTGACCTCGACCTCGACGCGGTGGCCGACCAGGTGGGTGAGCGCCTCGCCGGGTGGCGACCGGGACCGGCGACCGGCGGCCTGCCGGAGGTGCCCCGCATCGAGGGCGGTGACGTCCTGCTCGTCGACCGCCCGGGCGCCGTGCAGTCGCAGATCAGGTTGTCGGGGCAGGCGATCCCCCGGCACCACCCGGACTACCCCGCGCTGCAACTGGCGAACCTCGTGTTCGGCGGCTACTTCTCGTCCCGCCTCGTCGAGAACATCAGGGAGGACAAGGGGTACACCTACAGCGCGCACTCCACCTTCGAGTTCACCGGGGACACCGCCGGCATCCTCTGCGAGGCCGACACCGCGAGCGGCGTGACCGCGGCGGCCCTGCTGGAGATCCGGTACGAGCTGTCCAGGATGGCCGTCGCGCCGATCGCCGAGGCGGAGGTGACGGCGGCGCGGGACTACCTGATCGGCCTGCTGCTGATCTCGACGGCCTCCCAGAGCGGCCTCGCCGCCAACCTCCAGAACCTGGCGACGGCCGGGGTGTCCCTGGACTGGCTCCGCGAACACCCCGAGCGCCTGCGCGCGGTCACCGTGGAACAGGTGTCCGAGGCGGCGCGCCGGTACCTGGCTCCGACGAACTTCACCGGAGTCGTCGTCGGAGACGCCGCCGTCCTCGGTGAACCGTTGCGAGCACTGGGAGATGTCGTCCTGCCGTGAGGTCGTCACAACACTCGTCAGCGCGCCCCCGTGATGACGTCGACTTCCAGCTGGCGGAGTCGCCGGCCCTGTCCCGCTCCACGGTGGACCGCAGGGAACTCGTCCGCGGTGACCCCGGCCTCGTGCGGGCGCTCTGGGAGAACGGCCGGGTGCTGGCGGTCGACCCGCTCGGTCGGGCCCTCGTCACCAGGCAGGACGGCGCTCCGCACCGTCGACGGCTGGTCGACCGACCGGCGACCGGCGCCGAACCACCCGAGGGGGCCGTGCTGCTGGGCGCGGACGGCGACACGGGGTACTGGGCGGTGCCGGTCTCGGAGGGGGACGCCGAGACCTGGGCCGAACGGGTCCCGGAGTCCGAGCGGGAATGGCTGGACCTCAGGTTCACCGGAGCGCTGCTCGACGACACCGGGGCCGGCCTGCTCACCACGGCGGTCGGACTGCTGTCCTGGCACCGGCGCGCCGCGTTCTGCGCGAACTGCGGAGCCCCCTCGGTCGTCTCCCACGCGGGCTGGACCCGGCACTGCACGGGGTGCGGCCGGGAGGAGTACCCGCGCACCGACCCGGCGGTCATCTGCCTGGTGCACGACGGTGCCGGGAACGTGGTCCTCGCCCGCCAGCCCACCTGGCCGCCGGACCGGTACTCGATCCTCGCGGGGTTCGTGGAGACCGGGGAGTCCCTGGAGCACTGCGTCGTCCGCGAGGTCGCGGAGGAGGTGGGCGTCCAGGTCAGCGAGGTGCGCTACCTCGGCAGCCAGCCCTGGCCGTTCCCCCGGTCGTTGATGGTGGGGTTCACGGCGCTCGCCGAGCCCTCGGCGCCGCTGCGGCCGGCCGACGGGGAGATCGAACAGGCGCACTGGGTTCCCCGGGACCGGGTGCGTGCCGCGCTGCGCGCCGGCGGCGGTGTCCCGGGCCTGATCCTGCCCGGGGCGTCCTCCATCGCCCGGGGCATGTTGGAGGCCTGGGCCTCCGCCGGCTGAGGCCGCCAGGGGGTACGGCCGGCGGCACCGGGTCGAGGGCGCCGGGGAGGCACCGCGCGCCGGCCGCCACCTGCCGACGCGGGCCGCCGCGCGGTTGAGAGGATGCCCGTCATGGTGGGTGAGCGGCGACTCCTGGACGGCCTCGACCCCGAGCAGCGGGCCGCGGTGCTCGCGCCCCGCGGCCCCGTCTGCGTTCTCGCCGGCGCGGGTACTGGCAAGACCAGGACCATCACCCGGCGGATCGCGGCGCTCGTCCACCAGGGTCACGTCGCGCCGGGACAGGTGCTGGCGGTCACCTTCACCGCGCGCGCCGCCGCCGAGCTCCGCACGCGGCTGCGGGATCTCGGCGTGGGCGGGGTCCAGGCCCGCACCTTCCACGCCGCCGCCCTCCGCCAGCTGCGGTACTTCTGGCCGAGGGTGGTGGGCGAGGCGCCCTGGCACCTGCTGGAGCGCAAACCCAGCCTCGTCGCCCAGGCCGCCCACCGGCTGGGTGTGGACACCGAGCGGGAGACGCTGCGGGACCTCATCGCCGAGATCGAGTGGGCCAAGGGAACGCTGGTCACACCCGGCGACTACCCCCGTGCGGCCGCCCGCCGCACCCCGCCGGTGGCGGCGGAGCTCACCGCCCGCGTCTACGACGGCTACGAGCGGTTGAAGAACGAGGCGCGGCTGCTCGACTTCGACGACCTGCTGCTGCACACGGCCGCCGCGCTGGAGGAGCACCAGGAGGTCGCCGGCGAGTTCCGGGACCGGTACCGGTGCTTCGTCGTCGACGAGTACCAGGACGTGACCCCGCTGCAACAGCGGGTGCTGGACGCCTGGCTCGGCGACCGGGACGACCTCACGGTGGTCGGCGACGCCAACCAGACCATCTACTCGTTCGCCGGAGCCTCGCCGAGGTGGCTGCTCGGGTTCTCCCGCCGCTACCAGGGCGCGACCGTGGTGCGGCTCGAACGGGACTACCGCTCGACCCCGCAGGTCGTCGCGCTGGCCAACGGGCTGATCGACCGGGCGAAGGAGCGGCCGGCCGGCAGCCGGCTCCGGCTGGTGGGGCAGCGCCAGGACGGTCCCGAACCCGCCTTCGGGGAGTACGACGACGAGCCGGCCGAGGCGAGGGCGGTCGCGCGACGGATCCGGGAGCTCGTCGAGGCGGGGACCGAGCCGAGCGAGATCGCCGTGCTGTACCGGATCAACGCCCAGTCCGAGGTGTACGAGCAGGCGCTGTCCGAGGCGGGGATCGCCTACCAGGTGCGTGGCGGGGAGCGGTTCTTCGCCCGGCAGGAGGTGCGGCAGGCGATGGTCGCCCTGCGCACCGCCGCCGGTGAGGAGGGCCCCGAGCGGGGCCAAGGGGAGGCCGACCTGCCGGCGCGGGTCCGGGCGGTGCTGGCCCCGCTCGGGCTCACCGCCGAGGCCCCGCCCGGCCAGGCCGCCCGGGAACGGTGGGAATCCCTGCGCGCCCTCGCCGACCTGGCCGTCGACCTGGCCAGGGCCGTGCCGGAGGCGGGGCTGCGCCGGTTCCACGCTGATCTCGACATGCGGGCCGAGGCCCAGTTCCCCCCCACGGTCCAGGGCGTCACCCTGGCCTCGCTGCACGCCGCGAAGGGGCTGGAGTGGGACGCGGTCTTCCTGGTCGGCCTGGTGGACGGGACGCTGCCCATCCAGCACGCGGAGGGTGACGACGCCGCGATCGAGGAGGAACGGCGGCTGTTGTACGTCGGCGTGACGCGGGCGCGGGAACAGCTCTGGCTGTCCTGGTCCTTGGCCAAGGCGGAGGGCGGACGCCGCTACCGGAGGCGGAGCAGGTTCCTGCACGGCGTGATACCCGACGGACACCCGGTCTCCCTGGCGAGCCGGACCCGCCGCCGGGAGGAGGAGAACGCGGGGCGCGCCCCCGCGCGGCCCACGTGCCGCGTGTGCGGCCGAGTCCTCGTCGGAGCGTCCGCCGTGACGCTGGCCCGGTGCGCCGACTGCCCCTCCGACGTCGACCAGGACCTGCTCGAACGGCTTCGCCGGTGGCGGGCGGAGCGCGCGACGACGCTGCGGGTGCCGGCGTTCGTCATCCTCAGTGACGCCACGTTGCTCGCCGTGGCCGAACAGCGCCCGGTGGACCGCGCCGGTCTGGTCGCGATTCCCGGTATCGGGGCCACCAAGCTCGACCGCTACGGCGCGGGCCTGTTGGCCGTGCTCCGGGAAAAAACGCAGCTCAACGGCTAGATCCTCACTCGTCCGAATGAAGTCGGAAAATCAGTTGCGCGGCCGATGGGCCGCCCAATAACCTGCACATGCCCGGGTCGGAAGACCTGGAGCCACTGGTGATCCAGTGGCGCTGCGTAGTGGAGAGGTGGTGGCCCCGTGACGACGTTGCTGATGAGCAATGGTGAGCCCGGCTGCCCGACCTCCTGGGCAGTGGGGCGCTTTCCCTTGGCAGCCCGCAGGGTTCTTCCCGCCTCGACACGAGCACGCCTCGGTTTCCGCTACGACGTCACCGATCACCCGTCCCTCGTCAGCGCGATCGCGCCGTCTTCCCTCAATCCTGTCGACATCCGCACAGGAGTGCGCCTGACCTAGGTCAGGACTCTCAGGCTTACCGAGGCCGCGGACCCGTGTCGACGGATCCGCGGCCTTCGTGTTTTTTCCGCCACACCAACCGGCCCCGACGTGGCCGACGACAAGAGGAGAACGCATGTCCACCGTGACCGTCCCACTGTCGGATGGTTCACCTGCCCACTCGCTGACCGGCCGGCCCACGTCGGTTCCCCTGCCGTCCGGTGAGCCCCCGCTCGGTATCGGCGAGCTGTTCACCACCGTTCCCGAGGAGGCCAACCTGCCCTGCCAGACCGAGGACCCGGACCTCTGGTTCGCCGAGAGCCCGGCCGACCTCCAGCGCGCCAAGCAGTTCTGCGGCGGCTGTCCGGTGCGCGCGGCCTGCCTGGCCGGCGCGATCGCCCGGCGTGAGCCGTGGGGCGTCTGGGGCGGGGAGATCTTCGAACGCGGCGACATCATCGCCAGGAAGCGGCCGAGGGGCCGCCCCCGCAAGTCCGAGACGACCAGCACCGCACTGAACAGCGCGAAGGAGAAAGCGGCATGAACCCGAACACCTGGAACGAGGACCAGCTCGTGCCCTCGGTGAGGCCCGTGGGCGGCGACCAGGCGAGTGTCGGGATACTGCTCCACGAATCCCTGGCCAGAGCCCAGATACGCGGTCGACGAGAATCCGAATGGCGACATCAACGCGCGGCGGAGCGAGTCCGCCGCGCACGTCGCTGGCGGTGGCTCGCCGCGTTCGCCGCCAGGCGGGCGGACGCGGCCGAGGCCGCCTGACCACGCGCACGGCCCCGGCCCG
>NZ_AGVX02000414.1 GCF_000239155.1 Actinoalloteichus spitiensis RMV-1378 | reverse complement strand
CCCCCTTCGCGGTCCGCTCCCCGCCAGCGGGCGACTCCTCCCCGTCAGCTCGGCCAGACGCGCAGGGCGAGCGTCACGACCTCGTGCAGCCGTTCCCGGGGCGTGCCCGCGTTGGCCTGGTTGGACAGGCCCTCCCAGACCACCCGCACCCACTCCGTCCAGACGTCCGGGTCCACCTCGGGGCCCAGCGCGCCGGCGGCGCGGTCCCGCTCGATGCGTTCCCGGATGACGGCGGTCAGGGCAACCTGCTGTTCCTCCAGCGTCCTGCGCACGTCGATGGTGTCGGCGCCGCCGGTCATCGCGGCGCTGACGGTGAGGCAGCCCATCGGCCGGCTCTCGTCGGTGAACTCGTCCACGGAATCCCGGAGCAGCCGCTCCACGGCCGCACGCGCGGAGGGTTCACCGGCGGCGTCGACGTAGATGGCGGTGTAGCGCCGCATGTACCCGAGGACGGCCTCCGCGAACAGCGTTCGTTTGTCGCCGAAGGCCGCGTAGAAGCTGGAGGGGGAGATCCCCATCGCCGCCGTCAGGTCGGCGAGGGAGGTGCCGTCGTAGCCGCGTTCCCAGAACAGCCGGGTGGCGGTCAGCAACGCCTCGTCCCGGTCGAAGCCGCGTCGCCGTCCGCGTCCTGGTGCGCCCATGCCCGGGATTCTGCTTGATCGGGCTCGGGAACCCGACTAGCGTCCAATTCTGAAGTGATCACTCCAGAATTGGAGGAGCGAATGCCCTCGAAGTCCCGTTCCACCCGACGCGCGGGAACACGGCTCCACGGTCTGTGGAGCGCCGGGGAAGGGCCACCCACCGTGGTCGTCCCCGGGGTGTTGGCCGACGCCCGCGCCTTCCTCCCCGTGGCCGAGGCGTTCGACCGCCCCGAACCCGCGCTCGTCCTCGACCGGCGCGGACGTGGCGGCAGCGGCCCACCGGGGGACGACTACTCCACGCGCACCGAGGTGGCCGACCTGCTGGCCTGGCTCGACGAACTGGCGAGCCCGGTGCGGCTCGTGGGATGGAGCTACGGCGCCACCATCGCCCTGGAGGCAGCGGCGCTCGACAGCCGCGTCCTCGGCGTCGTGGCCTACGAACCGGTGCTCGCGCCCTTCGCCGAGCACGTCCTGCCGGCATTGCGGCGCGCCGACCTCGACACCAGGGTGGAGATCGTCCACGAGGAGATCGCCCGCCTCCCGCGCGAGCGGGTCACCGCCCTGCGCGCCACGGCCGCCTGGTCGCGGTTGCGGGAGCTGGCGGCCCCCCTTCCCCAGGAACACGCCGCGCTGAACCGCTTCCGCCCCGGCGAGGGCTGGGCCAGCCTGGCCGCCGAGCTCGTCCTCGGCGAGCACAGCAGGGGGCGCCCGCCCTACGGCGAGGCCTTCGAGCGGGTCGCCGACCGGCTGCCGCTGTCACGCACCACCCTGCTCCCCGGGCACGGGCACCTCGCCCACGCCGAGGACCCCGTGGCGCTGGGACGGCTGATCGGCACGCTGCTCTGAAGGCGGCGGTCCGCCACGGCACCGCGCCCGATCCCGACCCGCCGGGCGTCGTCCTGGTGCAGGATGGGGTTCGCGGTGGGAGCCGTTCCCGCCACCGGAACTCCGACACGGGAGGAGGTCGGGAGGCTTGGGGCGCAAGCGTCGTTGGGTCGGGGAGCCGCACGTTCCGCCAACACCACCCCCGGAACGGGACTCCCGGGGCGGCGCCAGCCCCCGACGGGGGCGTCGACCACGACGAGGGTGGACCGACCAGCCCTCGCTCCCACCGGCGCAGGACCACCCGGCGCCCTCCCCCGACCACCACAGCGGACGGACAGAGCGGCACACCGCACCGGCACGGCCCCCGGGGTGGGGTGCTCCGCCACCGACCGAGGAACTCCCCCAGGGCCAGCCGGGTCCGCCAGGCGGTCCGGCGGCCGGGACCGTCCCCACCGGCGACGAACCCACCCGGCGCCTCGTCCCACCGCCCCCGCCGCCCGGTTCCGGCTCCGAGCGGGACGGCCGGCAGGGCGGTGACACCCGCCCGCTCCGCGACGGCGGACCGCCACCGAGGAAGCTGACCGTGACCCGGGTCGCCCTGTACCGGGCCCGTCAGCTCTCCCTGCACGCGGTGGACCTGTTCTGGCGGGCCGCCCACGCCGACGGGGCGCACCGGTCCGGGCTGGACCGGCTCACCTACGCGGTGATGGCGAACTTCGCCGCGGACGCCGCCATCGCGGTCGCGCTGGCCAACACGTTGTTCTTCTCGGCGGCCCCCGGCGAGAGCAGGGGCATGGTGGTGCTCTACCTGCTGGTCACCGTGGCACCGTTCGCGGTGGTCGCTCCGCTGATCGGGCCGGCACTCGACCGGATCCAGCAGGGCAGGCGGTACGCGCTGGCGGCCTCCTTCGCGGCGCGGGCCCTGCTCGTGGTGGTGATGGCCCTGAACTTCGACAGCTGGGTGCTGTACCCGGCCGCGCTGGGCTGCATGATCATGTCCAAGTCGTTCGGCGTGCTCCGGGGAGCGGTGACGCCCCGGGTCCTCCCCGCCGAGGTTCCCCTGGTGCGCACCAACTCCCGGCTGGCGATCTTCGGGTTGGCGGCCGGAGCCGTCGCCGGCGCCCTGGCCACCGGCCTGGTCGCGCTGTTCGGCTCCGGCGGGGCGCTGTGGCTGGCCGTGGCGCTCGCGGTCGGGGGGACCGCGCTGTGCCTCCGCGTCCCCGCCTGGGTGGAGAACACCGACGGGGAGGTCCAGGCCACGCTCGGCGGCCGGTCGGGCCGTGCGCGGCAGCCCCTGGGCCGCCTGGTGGTGCTGGGGCTCTGGGGAACGGGGACCGCCCGTCTGTTGACCGGCTTCCTGACGTTCTTCGCCGCCTTCGCCATCCAGGCGACGGACGACACGCCGGGCATGCACGTGCTCATGCTCGGCCTCGTCGCGGGAGCGGCCGGCCTGGGCAACCTGGTGGGCAACGCGGTGGGCAGCCGGATCCGGATGAGCCGCCCGGACCAGGTGGTGGTCGGCGTGGTGGCGGCGGCCCTGGTCAGCACCGCGCTCGCCGCGATCGCGCCCGGCTACCCCACCGCACTGCTGGTCGCCCTGGTCGGGGCGACCGCCAGCGCGCTGGCGAAGGTCAGCCTGGACTCGCTCCTCCAACGGGACCTGCCGGAGGAGGCCAGGGCATCGGCGTTCGGGCGGTCGGAGACCGTGCTCCAGCTGGGTTGGGTGTTCGGCGGCGCGCTCGGACTGCTGTTGCCACCCACCTACTGGATCGGCTTCGCGGTGCTGTCGCTCCTGGTGGCGGTCGGGCTCACCCAGACCGTCCTGCTCGGACGGGGCCGGAGCCTGTTGCCGTTCCTGGCCGTCGATCGACCGCCCCGCCCCGGGGCCTCCCCCGGACCGGACCAGGTCCCCTCAGCGGGCGAGGCGCGCACACCGCCGCGCCGGTCCGGCCCCGGAGGCGGTGGCTGATCGACGGCCAGACTGGCCCGCGTTCCCCCGCCGGGTGGGGAGACCCGCCCGAACCGCACCGTAAGCTCCAGCCGTGCGCACCAGGGAGCTGAGGACACGGGCCGGGCGACGCGACGGGCGGACGGGGCGACGGCTCCGCGCGGCGGGGATCGCCGGCCTGGCCGCGTTCGGCGTCGCGGGCTGTGCGAGTCCGACGGTGCCGGCCGTCTCCTTCTACGCCGCGGGCGAGACGGCTCGGACCGGCCCCGCCCAGCACTGCGACGTGCTGATCGAGGAGTGCTCGGTGGACCCCGAGGCGGTCGCGGAACTGCGGGTACCGCCGGGGTACCCGCTCCAGGTGTCGGTACCCGGCGAGGTGGGCGACGCGCCGTGGCAGGTGACCTTCCGCTACCGGGAGGACGGCGAGGAGGTGGAGGCCCGCAGCCCCGTCTTCCCGCCGGGAGAACGACAGGCCTACACCCTGCGGCTCCCCAACGACACGGCCCAGCTGGAGACCGTGGAGATCCAGGAGTTCAGCGCGGTGCTGGTCGAGGACCCCGAGGGCGGGGTCGGCTTCATCACGCGCGGCACCTGGGTCCTCTCGGTGGACGACCGCTGACGGTGCGCGGCCGGGCCCGGGACGGCGCAGGCGGTACGGGCGCGCCCCGCCGCACGACCTGCCGGTGGAATCCGCCCTGCCGCTCCACGGCCCGGTATCGACGGGTCACCGGGCCGGTGCCGCTCGACCATGCTGGTGTGGCCCCCACGGCCCGCCAAGGCCGTGGTCGAGGTCGCCAGCTGGATCCGCGCCTCGGGCACCACGGGCGCCCGCGTGGACGCCACCCTGGCCGGCCGCCGCCTCGCTGAGGACCGCGTCGTGCTGGTCGACGTGCCGCCGCCACGTGTCCCGAGCGGCCACGTGTCCTCGGCCGTGGACCTTCACCCGACCCACCCCCGGGCGCCGCCACCCGGGAAAGCCGGCTCGGGGCGCCCCACCGGGCGTCCTGGGCGGGCGGGTGCCGTTCCGCGTCCACCGGCCGGTGGCGGAGCACCGCCGGCACACGGGACGCGTGCCGGGACACCGGCCGGGTAGGAGACCTCGGCGCCGCACGCGTGGTCCCCGCGTGCGACCAGGCCCCGCCCCGGCCGGTGTCCGCGTCAGGGCTCCAGTTCGCGGGCGACCGCCCGCACCACCTCGGCGATCCGCTTGGTGTTCCGCCGGTCCGGGTAGCGGCCCCGCCGCAGCTCCGGCTGGACCTTCGCCTCCAGCAGTTTGATCATGTCCTCGATGAGGCCGTGCAGCTCCTCGGCGGGCCGTCGTCTCGCCTCGGCCACGGAAGGAGGGGCGTCGAGCAGCTTGACCGACAGCGCCTGGGGTCCCCGGCGCCCCTCGGCCATGCCGAACTCCACCCGCTGACCGGTCTTGAGCGCCTCCACCCCTGGCGGGAGGGCGGACGCGCGAACGTAGACGTCCTCGCCTCCGTCCTGGGTCACGAAGCCGAAGCCCTTCTCCGCGTCGTACCACTTGACCCTGCCGCTCGGCACTGTCCTCACCGTTCCCTGTCGTCGATGGATGTCGTTCCGGTGCACTGGGTTTGTCTCCCCGGCACGACGAACGCGCCCGGACCCAGGCATCATGGCGGATCGCACCGACCGGTACACCGCCGTCATGGTCCCAAGCCAGGACGCGTCCCCCTCAGCGTAAGGGGTACGTCGACCCCGTTCCGCCGTCCTGGTCCCCGCTGCCCCCTCATCCCTCCCCCGGTACCGCCGACCGCCTCGCCACCGACCGGCGCGCGGTGCGGCGTAAGCTGGGCGTCATGTCGCCGAAGTCCTCCCGGAGCATCGCCCTGCCGGTGGCCGTCGTGCTGTTCGCGGTGGGCCTGCTGGCGGTGTTGGGTACCTTCGCCGGTTACGGCCTCGGCTACCAGGACCAGCCGGTGTGGCTGAACGTGGGGACGCTGCTCGCCCCGGTCGGTCTCGCGGTGGGCGTCGTGGCGGTGCTGTTCCAGGCCCGGCGGCCGCGCCGGTCCGCCCGGTGACCAGAGCCGCTCCGGGTCGGCCCCTGCCCGTGGCCGGTGCCCTCCCACGTCGGCCGCGGTGGTCGTCGTCGACTCCGCCGGTCGATTGACATCGAAGCGCTGTCCGGAACAATGATCTCCGTGGACTCGGCCACCCGGTTGCCCGTTCGGGTCAAGATGTCGCTCCGGGACACCCTGCTGGCGGGGGCGGTCGAACTCCTCACCGAACGCGGTTTCCACAAGTTGCGGATGAGTGACGTCGCCGCGACGGCGGGGGTGAGCCGCCAGACCGTCTACAACGAGTTCGGCGGCAAGGAGACCCTCGCCCACGCGGTCGCGCTGAGCCGTGCGCACGCCTACCTGGACGGTGTCGGGGCCGTGCTCGCGGCCTCGGACGACCCGGTCGCGGGGGTCAAGGCCGCCGTTCGGCACACCCTGGACCGCACGGTCGAGGACCCGCTGCTGACGTCGATCCTCACCGGGATCAACGCCGCCGCCCTCTTCCCGTTCCTCAACGCGCCGGACCGCGTCACGCTGCGCGCCGCCGTGGAGCTGATCAGCAAGCACCTCCGCCAGCAACTGCCGAGGATGCCCCCCTCGGCCACCGTCTTCTACGGCGAGAGCATCGTCCGGTTGACGCTGAGCCACCTGCTGCTGCCCAGTTCCAGTCCCGCGGAGGCCGCGGACTCGGTCACGGCCATCGCGGCGACCCTGCTCGCCCCGCACCTGTCCGCGCACGCCCAGCGCCGACGACCGACCAGGGGACCCGCCAGACCGGGCGGTTCCCGGGCCGCCCAGCTCGGCGGGGCGAGCAACTGAGCTGCCCCGTTCCAGCCAGCGCGGAGCCGGAACCGGGGTGGCACCCCGTGAACGGCCAACCAGTTGCACGGGAAAGGACCACCGGGCGCGCGACGGCAGCTAGGGTCTCGCCATGTCGGTTGACGTATACCTCGTGGACGCCTTCAGCGACCGGGCGTTCGGCGGCAACCCCGCCGGAGTCGTCCTCCTCCCCGGGTTCCGCGACCCGGAGTGGATGCAGGCGGTGGCCGCCGAACTGAAGCATTCCGAGACGGCCTTCGTGCAGATCGGGTCCGAGGACCCGGACGCGGCCCTTCCGCTGCGGTGGTTCACCCCGGAGACGGAGGTGGACCTGTGCGGCCACGCCACGCTGGCCGCCGCCCACGTCCTCGGCGGCAGCCAGCGCTTCGCCACCCGCAGCGGCGAGCTGCGCTGCGTCTCCACGGGTGGGGGCTGGGTGGAGATGGACTTCCCCGCCGACCCGCCGAGCAGGGTGGACGGAGTTCCGCCCACCGGCCTCCCCGAGGTCACCGTGACCGGCGTCGGCATGGGTCGGGAGGACCTCCTGGTCGAGCTCGGGTCTCCGGCCGAGGTCCGCGGTCTCCGCCCCGACATCGCCGCGCTGGCCGCCCTGCCGGGGCGCGGTGTCATCTTCACGGCGGAGGAGACCGGCGGCGAAGCCGACTTCGTGAGCCGGTGCTTCTACCCCAAGCAAGGGGTTCCCGAGGACCCGGTGACGGGCTCGGCGCACTGCGCCCTCGCCGGGTGGTGGTCGGAACGACTGGGACGCTCCTCGCTGCTCGGTGAGCAGGCCTCCGCCCGGGGTGGGCGGGTGCGCCTGGAGGTCGAGGGGGAACGGGTCCGCCTCGGGGGCCGGGCGGTCACCGTGCTGCGGGGCTCGTTGTACGCCTGACCGTTCGCCGCCCCGACGCCTGACCGGGGGCGCGGCCGTCACTCGGGGAACGGGTCCGCCGACCTGCCGACGAGGTCGGACACCGAGCTGATGATGCGGGTCGGCCGGTAGGGGTAGGCCTCGGCGGTATCGCGGCCGGAGATCCCGGAGAGGACGAGGATGGTGGGCATGCCCGCCTCCAGGCCCGACCGGACGTCGGTGTCCATCCGGTCGCCGATCATCAACGTGTTCTGCGAGTGCGTACCCAGTGCGCGCAGGGCGGAGCGCATCATCAGCGGGTTGGGCTTGCCCACGTAGTAGGGGGCCCGCCCGCTGGCCCGCTCCATCAGCGCCGCGACCGCCCCGGTGGCGGGGAGGGACCCCTCCCGGCTCGGGCCGGTCGAGTCGGGGTTGGTCGCGATGAACTTGGCCCCCGCCTCCAGCAGGCGCACCGCCCTGGTGATCGCGGTGAAGCTGTAGGTCCTGGTCTCCCCGAGCACCACGTAGTCGGGATCGCGGTCGGTGAGGACGTAGCCCACCTTGTGCAGGGCCGTGGTCAACCCGGCCTCCCCGATCACGTAGGCGGACCCACCCGGCCGTTGGGCGTCCAGGAACTGGGCGGTGGCCAGGGCCGAGGTCCAGATCGCGTCCTCGGGGACGTCGAGACCGTTGCCGAGCAGCCGGGCCCGGAGGTCCCGGGGGGTGTGGATCGAGTTGTTGGTGAGCACCATGAACTTCATCCCGCGCTCGGTGAGCTCGGCGAGCAGCTCACCGGCCCCCGGGACCGGGTGCTCCTCGTGCACCAGCACGCCGTCCATGTCGAACAGGTACGACCAGCGCGCCGGCTCCTCGGACGGGATGGGCTCGGGGACGCTCGCTGCCTCGCTCACCGCAACATGCTGCACCGGGGGACACCGACGGCGCTACCGGTGTGTCCGGTTCGTCCGGTCCGGCGGCCGATCACCTGCCTCGAACGGGGCTCGGGTCACGTCGGCGGGCGCGGTGTCTCCACCACGACGTGGGTGGACTTGACGACGGCGACGGCCAGCACACCGGGCTCGAGACCCAGTTCGCGGACCGCCTCCGTGCTCATGAGCGACACCACCCGGTGCGGTCCGCACACCAGCTCCACCTTGGCCATCACGGTGTCGGCGACGACGTCGGTGACCAGTCCGACGAACCGGTTGCGGGCCGAGCGGCCCACCCCGGAGGGATCGGGAACCGCGCGGGCCGTGGATCCAGCGAAGGCGGCCAGCACGGCGCCGTCCACCACCTTGCGACCAGACGCGTCGACGTCACCGGCGAGCTGCCCGGAGTCGAGCCAGCGGC
Organism: Actinoalloteichus spitiensis RMV-1378; assembly: GCF_000239155.1. Lineage (GTDB taxonomy): Bacteria > Actinomycetota > Actinomycetes > Mycobacteriales > Pseudonocardiaceae > Actinoalloteichus_B > Actinoalloteichus_B spitiensis. Next base: position 680 of record NZ_AGVX02000414.1, on the reverse strand, counting down.
GGACGGTGTCGTCACTGACCCCCAGGAGCCCGGCTGCCTCGGAGATGCGGTAGAGCGGCACGGCGCGACACTACTCGTCGGCCCACCGGCCGGCGGGCGACGCCGCCGCGCGGAGCGCCGAGGCCCCGCTCGTCGCCGGCGTCGATGGCCTCCCGGACCGCGCTGATCATGCGCAGGCAGTAGTCCTCGATCACCGCGAGTTCCGCGTCCCCGTAGGTGCCGACCAGCTCCTCGGTGACCGGGGCCAGTGCCTCGACCGTCCCGGCGGGCACGGGCGAGGGCGCGAGCCGGACCCGCACCCGCCGCCGGTCGTCCGGGTCAGCGACGCGGACGACATGTCCCGCTTCCTCCAGGCGGTCGAGCACACCGGTCACGGCACCGGTGGACAGGCCCACCCCCTCGGCGATCTCGCCCGCGCTCAGGGGAGCCGGTGCCCGGCTGACGAGGTCGAGGCACTTGTAGGCGGTCGGCGAGAGACCGAGTCGTTCGGCGAGCCGCCCGTGGAGCAGGGCGGTCACCGCTCCGAGTTCGCGGCTCAGCTCCGCCAACCTCGCCGCCCGCCCGGTGCGCTCGGACATGGACACCCTCACCTGCCTGTTCCGGGCCGACCCCGGCGGCCGCCCTCCCCCGGGCGGCTGACCCGCGGATGGTAGCCGGGCCCGGCCCCCGCCGTCCCACCC
>NZ_AGVX02000415.1 GCF_000239155.1 Actinoalloteichus spitiensis RMV-1378 | reverse complement strand
GGGGCAGGACGAAACCGTCCGGCCGCCGCACCTTGTCGTTGTAGTCCGCGCACCCCGGCACCACGCGGCCGATCCGGTCCCGCACCCGGTCGTAGTCCTCGGCGAGGGACGCCCACGGCACCGGGTGGTCCGACCCCAGGACCGCGCGGGCGAGCCCGCAGACGATGGCGACCTCCGAACGCAGGTGTTCACTGGCCGGAGCCAGCCGTCCCCGGGAGGCGTGCACACAGGACATGGAGTCCTCCACGGTGACGAACTGCTCGACACCGCCCCGGACGTCCCGTTCGGTCCTGCCCAGCGTCGGCAGGATCAGCGCCCGGCGCCCGGTCACCACGTGCGAACGGTTCAGCTTGGTCGAGACCTGGACGGTGAGCGCGCAGGATCGCAACGCCCGGGCGGTGACCTCGGTGTCCGGAGCGGCGGCGGCGAAGTTCCCGCCCAGGGCGACGAAGACCCCGATCCGACCTTCGCGCATCGCGCGGATCGCCTCCACGGTGTCCAGGCCGTGCGCCCGGGGCATGGGGACCCCGAACTCGCGTTCCAGGGCGTCGAGGAAGGCGGCGGGCGGTTTCTCCCAGATGCCCATCGTCCGGTCGCCCTGGACGTTGGAGTGGCCGCGAACCGGGCAGAGACCGGCACCCGGACGGCCGATCATGCCCCGCAGGAGCATGAGGTTGACCAGTTCGCGGATGGTGGCCACCGACTGGCGGTGCTGGGTCAGGCCCATCGCCCAGCAGGCCACTGTCCGGCGGGAGGTGGCCAGGAGCTCGGCGACGCGGTCGATCTGCTCGCGGGGGAGACCGGTCGCGTCGAGGACGGCCGGCCAGTCCACCTCCCGGACGTGCGCGGCGTACTCCTCGTACCCCTCGGTGTGGTCGGCGACGAAGTCCCGGTCGACCACCGACCCGGGTTCGGCCCGCTCCCGCGCCACCAGCAGGTGCCCCAGGGCGCGGAACAGCGCGAGATCCCCGCCGATCCGGATCTGGCAGAACTCGTCGGCCAGCCCGACCCCCCGCCCCAGCACGCCCCGGAGGTTCTGCGGGTTCCGGAAGCGGAGGAGACCCGCCTCGGGCAACGGGTTCACCGCGACGATCCGGGCGCCCCCCGCCTTCGCCCGCTCCAACGCCGAGAGCATCCTCGGGTGGTTCGTGCCGGGGTTCTGACCGATGACCAGGATCAGGTCGGCCTGGTGGAGGTCGTCGAGGCTCACCGACCCCTTGCCGACGCCGATGGTCTCCGTCAGGGCTGATCCTGAGGACTCGTGGCACATGTTGGAGCAGTCGGGGAGGTTGTTGGTGCCCAGACTGCGGACCAGGAGTTGGTACAGGAACGCGGCCTCGTTGCTGGTCCGGCCCGAGGTGTAGAAGACGGCGGAGTCCGGGTCGGGCTGGGCGGCGAGTTCCTCGGCGACCATCGCGAAGGCCTCGTCCCACCCGATGGGTTCGTAGTGGTCGGCGCCCTCCCTGAGCACCATCGGTTCGGTGAGCCGTCCCTGCTGGCCCAACCAGTAGTCCGTGCGGGAGGCCAGGTCCGACACCGAGTGCCGGGCGAAGAACTCGCGGGTGACCCGGCGGCGGGTGGCCTCCTCGGCGACGGCCTTGGCCCCGTTCTCGCAGAACTCGGCGGTGTGCCTGGCGCCACCGGGCTCGGGCCAGGCGCAGCCGGGGCAGTCGAAGCCGTCCCGCTGGTTGACCAGGCGCAGCGTGTGGAGGGTGCGGCCTGGCCCCATCTGTTCCAGGCCGCGCCGCATCGAGGTGAGCACACCGGGTATGCCGGCGGCCCAGCCCTTCGGACCGGTTACCTCGGTGGTGGTCTCGTCGATGTCCTCGTCCGGTCCCCGGTAGTTCATCCCCCTATCGTGGGTCACGCGATCCCGGGGGACCAGGGATTGATGGGACGGACGGCCGGTGCTGGGAACGTTCACTGTCGAGGTCGAGTCTCGCCCGCTCGTCGCTGTCCCCTGGCCAACCGGGTTCCGGGCCGGTGTGGTGCTGGGAGCCGGTGGGCCTTCGTCGGCCCGGTCGCGGTCCGGCACGGGGACCAGTCCGTCGCCGCCGCGCCAGGCCTCAGGCGCGAACCACTCCCTCCCACCTTCCAGGTGGTGGAGAAGGGTGGCCGTGGATCGGTGGTCGCTCTCCTGCCCGTGCGAACGGTTCCCGTTCACCCGGGAGGCGCGAACGGGAACGCCGGTCCTAGCCCCGGAACTCGAAGTAGTCCAGCACGATCATCAGCAGCGGTGTCAGCCGGCCCACCAACTCCCGCCCTCCTTCGGTGAGCTGGTGCCGCCGCACCACCGGCGCCCCGGGGGCGGGGCTGGCACGGACCACGCCCCGCAGCAGCAGGTGACGGCACTGGAGGTGCTTGCGGACCGCTTCCCACGCCGGGTGGGACAG
>NZ_AGVX02000416.1 GCF_000239155.1 Actinoalloteichus spitiensis RMV-1378 | reverse complement strand
GCTGACTCCGTGAGCGACGCCCCGGGGAGCACTCCCCGGGGCGTCGCCCTCGTTCGGGGGTGGATGAGACGGGTGTCACGGGCGGTGCGGCCTTCGCCGGTTTGCGTTCCTGGTTGATCCGTTCTAAACTGACTGAAGTCAGGGCGAGCGGCGGTCACCGCCGCACTGGTCGGAGATCAGGTCCTGAGCGACGCGGGGTGGAGCAGCTCGGTAGCTCGCTGGGCTCATAACCCAGAGGTCGCAGGTTCGAATCCTGCCCCCGCTACCACGTCAGGCCCCGCACACCTTCCGGTGTGCGGGGCCTTCTCGCGTCCCCGGTTCCTGGCCCGCCGTGGTGGCCCCGGGGAGGGCCACCGCCGGGCGGTCTCCGCCCTGTCGACGGGCGCGGCACGGCTGTCGGAGGACGCTGGGAGAGTGAGCGGTATGACGCTCAGGTTCCGCCGGACCCGTCTCGAGGACCTCCCGCTGATCCAGTCCTGGCTCCGCCGTCCGCACGTGGCTCGCTACTGGGCGCACGACACGAGTGACGCGGCCATCGAACGCGACTTCGCCGGCAGTGTCCTGGGCGAGGAACCGTCCGAGGACTACCTCGTGTTCCGGGCGGACCGCCCGATCGGCTTCGCGCAGCGGTGCCGGATCCACGACTACCCGGAAGGGCACCGTGAACTGGTCGAGCTCGTGGACGTCCCGCCCGACGCGCTCACCATCGACTACTTCATCGGGGAGGCGGAACTGCTGGGGCAGGGCCTCGGGACGCGGTTGGTCGAGGCCTTCACCGGACTGTGCTGGCGGGACCACCCCGAGGCCAGCGCCATCATCGTTCCCGTCGCGGCCTCGAACACCCCGTCCTGGGCAGCCCTGCGCCGCGCAGGCTACTCCCTGGTCGCGACCGGCTACCTCACCCCGGACAACCCCCTTGACGACGGCATCCACCACGTTCACCGTGCCGACCGGCCCCGAGGCCGCTGGAGCCACCCGCCCTCGCCCGGCACCGGAGGCCAGGGGGACCCGGACGGTGGGGAGGGCGACGGCGCCCGGTGACCCGGGCAGCTCCAGGGGGACGCGTTGCGGGCCGGGCCGACCCCTCACGGCCCCCGCCATCCACCCCCCGGTGAACACCAACGTCCCAGCGTCGAAGCCACCTCCCCGCCCAGTCCCTTGATGGAGCGCCGCACGGGCGGCGGGACCACCACCAGGACGCCGTCGGTGGGTTCGATGGGCGTGAAGGGCAGGGGGACGCGGTCGCGCAGCCGCGACGGGTCGACCGCGCCGGCTCCGGTCGCTTCCCGGGGAGGGAGGGCCGGTGCGGGCGTGCGGCTCCGTTCCGACGCCCGGTCCTCCTTCGGGTCCCTGGCGTTCCCGTGGTCGACCAGGACCAGACGTGGGTGGGCGGTCGGGGCGGCGACGGGGCCACCAGGCGACCAGTCCCGACGTCCGGCCCGGTGCCCGGACGAGCCTCGCCGGCGGGCGACCCCGTCGACGACGGCCGCGGACCGGCCGCCCTCGTCCCCTGCCCGGCGGACCCGTGGGCCAGCGCACGGCGGGCGGCATCGCCCCTCGGGCGGCGGCACGGAGGGCTGGCGGGCGGTCACCCCTCCTGAGGAGAGGTGGTCCGCCGGCGTGGGCGAAAGCCGGGGCGGCTGAGCTCGGCCCCGGGGAGCAGCGTCGACGGCGGCGCGCGGAGGGTGAGGTACGGGGGAGGCCCGCTCGTGCGGACGCCACCGCGCCAGCATGCCGATCGTCGCAGTTCAGGGCGGTGGGCGGGGGAGTTGGGCGTTCGAGGGACCCCCGGGTTTGCCGGTGATCCGCCCATCCTCTAAGCTATCTCCTGTCAGGGCGAGCGGCGGACACCGTCGCACTGGTCGGAGATCAGGTCCTGAGCGACGCGGGGTGGAG
>NZ_AGVX02000417.1 GCF_000239155.1 Actinoalloteichus spitiensis RMV-1378 | reverse complement strand
GACCTCGTGCGCGCGTTCCCGCACCCCGAAGATCGCGCCCAGCCGCTCCAGGTCGGTGAACAGCCCCTCGAACGGGGTGATCCGCTCCGGGTGGCCCGGGTAGTTGTAACAGCTCTCGGTGTGCATGAAGCTCTGGATGCCCAGCCCGTCGAGGATCTCCGGGGTGATGCCGCGCTCGTCGCTGAACCCCGAGTTCCAGCCGGCCACCACCAGGTCGGCGCGGGCGTCGGCGACGAGTTCCCGGTTGAGCAGGTCGTCGCTGAGGAACTCGACGGCCGCGTAGTCCTCGGCGAAGGGGGACTCCTCGACGGGCGGGTTGGCCGGCGGCATGACGTAGCCGTGGACGTGCTCGGTCAGGCCGAGGACGAACAGCTTGTCGGCGCTGCCGCCCTCGTAGGCGACCGCGCGTTGGGGTAACCGGTACTCGACCTGTTCGCCGCACCGCGGGACCGTGACGGTGCCGCCGCCGGTCGCGGTCTCCTCGACGGTGGCGCCGCAGGCGGCGGTGAGCACGGAGGCGGCGGTGACCCCGAGGGCGACCGTCCTGGTCCGGAGACGACGGGTGCTGGTTCGGGGGGCGGGGGCGGTCACGAGGTGGTCCTTCCGGAGGGGTGGGTGGTGAGCGCGTACAGCAACTGGGGGTCGCCGGTCACGGGGTGGGGGACGACGGTGACCTCGACCCCGAAGACGTCGCGGACCAGCTCGGCGGTCAGGACCTCCGCCGGCGGGCCGGAGGCGACCAGGCGGCCGTCCCGCAGGACACCGAGCCGGTCGCAGCTGGCCGAGGCGAGGTTGAGGTCGTGCAGCACGACGAGCACGGTGAGCCCGCTGCCGCGCAGCAGGGAGAGCAGCTGGATCTGGTGTCGCACGTCGAGGTGGTTGGTGGGTTCGTCGAGCACGAGGACGCTCGGCTCCTGTACCAGGGCCCGGGCGACGAGCACCCGTTGGCGTTCCCCGCCGGAGAGGGTGAGCACGCCCCGGTCGGCGAGGCGCGCGACGTCCATCCGCTCCATGGCCCATTCGCACAGTTCCCGTTCCCGAGGGCTGAGCGCCTGGTTGCCCGCGTTGTGGGGGGTGCGGCCGAGTGCGACGAGTTCGCGGACGGTGAAGTCCAGGTCGACGGTGTTCTCCTGGGTGAGCGCGGCCAACCGGCGGGCGCTGTCCCGCAGCGGGAGCGCGTGGAGGTCGTCGCCGCCGATGCGCACCGTGCCGGCGCGGGGCCGCAGGGCCCGGTACACGCAGCGCAACGCGGTCGACTTGCCCGAACCGTTGGGCCCGACCAGCCCGACGACGCCCCCGCCGGGGACGTCCAGGCTCAGCTCGTGGAGCAGAGTGGTGCCGTTGACGGTGACGGAAAGGCCGTCGAGGGTGAGTTCCACGGGTCAACGTCCTCCGAACAGGTAGCCCCGGCGTCGCATCAGGGTGAGCAGCACCGGGACGCCGACCAGGGCGGTGATGACGCCCAGCGGCAGTTCGCGGGGAGCCACGAGCGTTCTGGCGAGCAGGTCCGCCCACACCATGAGGACGGCGCCGACGAGGGGGGCGATGACGAGGACCCTGCCGTGGCTGGCGCCGACGACGATCCGCGTCAGGTGGGGGATCACCAGTCCGACGAAGCCGATGGCTCCGCTGACGGCGACCATGGCGCCGGTGACCACCGAGGTGAGGACGAACAGGCCCACGCGGAGCCGGTGGGTGTCGATGCCGAGGCTGACGGCCGTCTCGTCCCCGAGCGAGAGCACGTCGATGCGGCGCGCGTTCCTGAGGAGCAGGACGACGGCGACCAGGACGGCGGCGGCGACCAGCGGGAGGGTGTTCCAGGTCGCGGCCCCGAAGCTGCCCATCGTCCAGTAGAGCACCATGCTGGTCGCCTCCCCGCTCGGCGCGAGGTAGATGAGCAGGCTCATCACGGCCTGGAAGCCGAAGGACAGGGCCACCCCGGTCAGCACCAGGCGAAGCGGGGTCACCCCGGCGCGGGAGCGGGCGGCCAGGTAGACGAGGGCGGAGGCGGCGAGGGCGCCGAGGAACGCGCCGGCGGAGACGGCGTACACGCCGAGGACGGCCAGGCCGCCGAACACCGAGACGCTGACGGCGCCGACGGAGGCGCCGGAGGACACCCCGAGGATGAAGGGGTCGGCGAGGGCGTTGCGGACCATCGCCTGGATGGCGACGCCGACGAGGCTCAGTCCCGCTCCGACGACCACGGCGAGCAGCACCCGGGGGGTGCGGACCTGCCAGACGATCTGCTGCACGGTGACCTCGCTGGCGGGGATGGTTCCGCCGGTGAGGGCGGCCCACAGGTGCCGGGCGGTGTCGCCGGGCGAGATGATGCTCGGGCCGAGACCGATGGCCAGCACCACGGAGCCGGCGAGGAGCACGAGGAGTCCGACGACGCCGAGGGCGAGTCCGGTCCACGGCGGGGTGGACCGTGGTGGCGGGTGGTGGCCCTCCGTCCCTTCCGGGGCGTCGTCGTGGGCCGGGAGACGGTCCTCCGGCGTGTCGGTCGTGGAGGTCACCCGCACTCCAATAGATGTGATTTCCGTTTTCATTAAGCTAGCACGGGTGATCCTGGTGCCACAGTGATCGGCGCCACCCCTCGACGGCCACGCCGATCGGGGACGCCCTCACGCCGAGGCGGCTCCCGTCGGGGTCACGCGCAACTCGGCCGCACACCGGGCCGCCGACCACCAGCCCCGCCCTCGGCCCGCTGCCCTCCTGCCCTCGACGGCCGGTGGCCGGACCGGCCGGTCAGGCTTCCCCGGCCGCCCGGCCGTCCGACCACGGAGGACGTGGAGGACAGGACGGCCCGCCACCTTGGCTGGCCCTCGTGGCGTGTCGAGCGTCGGTGGCCGCCACGCCGGTGGTGGCCGTTCCACGGATCGCCCGGCCCCCACCCCGTGCCACCGGGCGGTCGGGCCTGGGAGCCGAGAGGACCTCCTACCAGGCAGGAGCCCCCCATCCGGCGGGACGCGCGGACCGGACATCCGCGCGCGTCCCGCGCCGGCGAGTCCCGACACACCCTCCCCTGCGGCGGCCCGCCACCTCGGCCGGGCCGCTCAGCGGTCGGCGGTGTCCCGCGAGTAGCCGCGTGCTCCCGGCGCGCAGGCCGCCAGGGCCGGCGCGAGGAAGCACACCCCCGCGCACACCGCCAGGGTGGTCGACACCCCGCCCGCCGCGACGGCGGGGGTGATCAGCGCCAGACCGACCGGGGCCAGACCGTAGGAGAGCAGGAAGTCCACCGAGGACACCCGGGCCAGCAGCCGGGGTTCGACCTCGCGCTGGATGGCGGTGAACCAGAGGACGTTGAAGAGTTCGATGCCCACCCCGGCGAGGACGTAGGCGACGACCACCGCCACCGGCGGCGCCTCCAGCATCATCGCCAGCGGGGCGAAGCCGTAGAGCCCGAGCCCGAACAGGGAGGCCCACCCGGGAGACCGTGGCCGCCACCTGGCGACGACCACCGCGAAGCCCAACGCGCCCAGCGTGAAGCCGGTGGTGGCCGCGACCAGCACGAACTCACCACCGTAGTGGTCGCGGCTGACCAGCGGCAGGATCACGCCGGTCGCGGAGTAGCCCGTGGCGATCACGGCCGAGAGCGCGGCGAGCCCGGCCAGGAACCACGGGTGCCGACGCGCCTCCCGCAGGCCGTCGAGGAACTCGCCGACGACGGAGGTGGACCGACGCGGTCCAACCGGGGCCGGTGGTGCGGGCGTGCCCCGGGGTGGCAGCAACGCGGCGCCCAACCACAGCAGCGCGGTGCCCAGGATGAGGGCGGGCGTGTCCAGGAGGGCCGCCAGGACCGCGGTCAGCCCCGGTGCGGCGAGGGTGGTGCCACGCACCGCCAGGCTCATCGCCGCGTTCGCCCGCTGCCGCCGCTCCTCGACGACGATCTCCGCCGTCAACGCCTGGTACGCGGGCCGGCACGCGCCCTGTCCGCATCCGACGACGGCGGCCGCGATCGCGGTGACCGTGGTCGACCACCCGAGGCCCACCACGACCAGGGGCGTGGCGGCGGTCGCCGCCAACCCGGACCAGAGCACGGTGCCGCGCCGGGAGTGGCGGTCGGCGAGCACGCCTCCGACCGGGACCGCGGCGAGGAAACCGACCGTCCTCGCGGCCAGGACCACGCCGAGCTGCCCGACCCCGAGCGTGCCGTCCACGACGGCGAACCCGAGGAGGAACGGCAGCGCCCAGGTGGCCAGTCCCGACAGGGTCGCGCCGCACCAGAGCCGGAGGAACGCGGGGTCCCGGCGGAGCGGGCGGCCCTGGTCGGGCGGCGGCGTGGGGTGTACGGGCACGGGGGCGACCATCGGTCTGCTCCTCGACTGTTGCGCGGTCGACGTGCGGCGCGGTCGGCCCAGATGGCAGGGGACGTCGTGGTGTCACCGCCCGGCGACAGTCCGGCGCTCGCGGGGACCACCAGCATACTGAAAACGATTGTCGCTACCTGCGGGCGGGTGCTCCCGAGCCACGCCGATGGCGTCACCCGACGGGGCCCCCGGAGCGAGGCCCGGGGCAGGGCCTCGCCCTCCCTCCGCGGCGGCCACCGACCGGCGACAACCGGGGCCACCGACGGAGGCGAGCGGTCAGGACGGGGCGGAGAACGCCGACAATCCGAGAACGGGGTGCGCGCTCCACGGACGAGAGCGAGGATCCCGGGGTGAACCCTCCTCCCGGCCACCGGCCCGGGCACCCCGGAGGGACGAACGCCCCCTCGCGGCCCCGAGCTCAGGAACGGACGCACAACCGGCGCGCGAGCCCGTCCAACATCGCCAGCACCTCGGCACGCGCCTCCACGTCGTCGCCGCCAAGAGCGCGGTCGATGACGTCCTCGATCGGTGCCACCGGGCGGCTCCGACCCCACTCGCGGATGTTGGCCGAGGGCAGGACGAGCGTCCGCCTCCGGTCGGCCGGATCCACGGTGGTCTCCAACACCCCTTCGGCCCGGAACCGCGCCACCGCGCCCGAGACCTGGCTCTGGAGGAACCCGGTGCGCTCGGTGATGTCACCGATGGAGCTGCCCGGGTGCTCGATCACGTCGAACAGGATGGCGCGGGCACTTGCCGGCAGCCCGTGGAAGCCGCCCTCGGGAATGGCGTCCTCACCCAGCTTCATCAGCCTGCGCCCGAGCAGGTAGAGCACGAACCCGTCCACGCGCTCACGCTACAACAGCCAACACTTATCACCGATGATGCATCACATGTGATGTAATCTGGGCTGGCCTCCCGCCCGCCACCCACCACGCGCGACCCGTCGCGCCCGACACGTGGAGACCGCGTGCTCATCGCGCTGCTCAGAGTCCACTTACGGCCCTACACCGGCAGACTCGGTCTGCTCGTGCTGCTCCAGCTCGTCCAGACCGTCGCCACCCTCTACCTGCCCACGCTGAACGCGGACATCATCGACAACGGCGTCATCCCCGGTGACCAGGGCCGCATCCTCACCGTCGGCGCCGTGATGATCGGCGCCACGATGCTCCAGGTCGCCTGCGCGGCCGGAGCCGTCTACCTCGGCGCCCACACCGCCATGTCGGTGGGCCGGGACATCCGTGCCGCCGTGTTCCACCGCACGCAGTCCTTCTCCAACCGCGAACTCGGCGAGTTCGGCGCCCCCTCGCTGATCACCCGCACCACCAACGACGTCCAACAGGTCCAGATGCTGGTCCTGATGACCTGCACGCTGATGGTCACCGCCCCCATCATGTGCGTCGGCGGCATCGTCCTCGCCCTCAACCAGGACGTCCCGCTCTCCGGCCTGCTGCTGGCACTCGTGCCGGCGCTCGGCCTGGTCGTCGTCACCCTGGCCTCCCGGCTGCGTCCCCTCTTCCGCACGATGCAGGAGCGGATCGACGGCGTGAACCGGGTCCTGCGGGAACAGATCAACGGACTCCAGGTCATCCGCGCCTTCGGCCGCGACGACCACGAACGGGAGCGGTTCCGGACCGCCAACACCGCCCTCACCGACACCGCGCTGCGCATCGGCCGGCTGATGGCCGTGATGTTCCCGCTGGTGATGTTCGTCGTGAACGTCGCCACCGTCGCCGTGACCTGGATCGGCGCCGGCCGGATCGACAGCGGCGCGATGCAGGTCGGCGCGCTGGTGGCGTTCCTCAGCTACCTCATGCAGATCCTGATGGCGGTCATGATGGCGACCTTCATGTTCATGATGGTGCCGCGCGCCGAGGTCTGCGCCGACCGCATCCAGGAGGTCCTCACCACCACGGGCACCGTACGACCGCCGGCCCACCCGGTGCGGGAGCTCCCGGGGACCGGCGGCCTGGAACTGCGGGACGTCGAGTTCCGCTACCCCGGCGCGGAGGACCCGGTGCTCCGCGAGGTCAGCTTCCTCGCCAGGCCCGGGCAGACGACGGCGGTGATCGGCAGCACCGGCAGCGGCAAGAGCACCCTGCTGAGCCTCGTCCCCCGCCTGGCCGACGTCACCGCCGGCGCGGTGCTCGTCGACGGCACCGACGTGCGCGACCTGGACCCGGCGCTGCTGGCCCGCACCGTCTCGGTCGTCCCCCAACGCCCGTACCTGTTCTCCGGGACCATCGCCAGCAACCTCCGGTACGGCAACCCGGACGCCACCGACGAGGAGCTGTGGCGGGCGCTGGAGATCGCGCAGGCCGCCGACTTCGTGCGTTCCCGCCCCGAAGGGCTGGAGGCCCCGGTCTCCCAGGGCGGGACGAACGTCTCCGGAGGTCAGCGGCAACGCCTGGCCATCGCGCGTGCCGTGGTCCAACGCCCCGCCGTCTACCTGTTCGACGACTCCTTCTCCGCCCTCGACTACGCCACCGACGCCAGGGTCCGGGCAGCCCTCTCCCAGGAGACCAGCGACCGGACCGTCGTCATCGTCGCCCAGCGGGTGAGCACCATCCGCGACGCCGACAGGATCCTGGTGCTGGACGCCGGCCGAGTCGTCGGCTCGGGCACCCACACCGAACTGATGGCGGACAACGACGTCTACCGGGAGATCGTGCTCTCCCAGCTGACCGAGGAGGAGGCCGCGTGAGCGCCCGAACCACCACCGAGGCCAGGCCAGCACCGGCGAGCGCCGGCCGGCCACCGAACGAGAAGTCCAGCGACTTCCTCGGCTCCGGACGCCGGGTGCTCGGACTGCTGGCCCGGGAACGCGTGGCGATGGTCGTGGTCCTCGTGCTGGCCCTGGCCAGCGTGGGGCTCAGCGTCGCCGGGCCCCGCATCCTCGGGTACGCCACCGACCTCGTCGTCGAGGGCACCTTCGGGCCGGCGGCGGCCGGCATCGACTTCGGGGCCCTCGGAACCGTCCTGCTGTGGGTTCTGGGCGTGTACCTGGCATCCGCCGTGTTCGGGATCGTGCAGGGCCGCCTCACCAACGGCGCGGTCCAGCGCACCGCCGGCCGGCTGCGCCGCGACGCCCAGGCCAAACTCGCGCGGCTGCCGCTGCGGCACTTCAACGGCCAGTCGCGGGGCGAGGTCCTCAGCCGCGTCACCAACGACATCGACAACGTCGCCCAGTCCCTCCAGCAGGTGCTCTCCCAGGTCATCGTCTCCCTGCTGACCCTGGTGGCGGTGCTGGCGATGATGTTCTCCATCTCCTGGCTGCTGGCGCTGATCGCCCTGGTCAGCATCCCGGCGGCGGTGCTGGTGACCGCCCTCATCGGCAAGCGGGCCCAGCCCGAGTTCGCCGAGCAGTGGAAGAGCACCGGCGAGCTCAACGGCCACGTCGAGGAGATGTACACCGGCCACGCGCTGGTGCGCGCCTTCGGCCGCCAGCGGGAGGCCGCCGAGGTCTTCGCCGAACGCAACGAACGGCTGTTCCGGTCGAGCTTCCGCGCCCAGTTCATCTCCGGCCTGATCCAACCGAGCATGATGTTCGTGTCGAACCTGAACTACGTGCTGGTGGCGGTCGTCGGTGGCCTGCGGGTCACCTCCGGCCAGCTCACCATCGGCGACGTGCAGGCCTTCGTGCAGTACTCCCGCCAGTTCACCCAGCCGCTCACCCAGGTCGCGAGCATGGCGAACCTGGTGCAGTCCGGGGTGGCCTCCGCCGAACGCGTCTTCGACTTCCTCGACGCCGAGGAGGAGGAACCGGACCCCGCCGAACCGCGCCGAGTCCCGACCGTGCGGGGCCGCGTCGAGTTCGAGCACGTCTCCTTCCGCTACGACCCGGACAAGCCGCTGATCGAGGACCTGTCCCTGGTCGCCGAACCCGGCCAGACGATCGCGATCGTCGGCCCCACCGGGGCCGGCAAGAGCACCCTGGTGAACCTGCTGATGCGCTTCTACGAGGTCACCGGCGGCCGGATCACCCTCGACGGGGTCGACACGGCGGAGATGACGCGGGCCGACGTGCGGGCCACCACCGGGATGGTCCTCCAGGACACCTGGCTGTTCGGCGGCACGATCGCGGAGAACATCGCCTACGGCGCGAAGGACGCCACCCGGGAACAGGTCGTCGCGGCGGCGAAGACCGCCCACGTCGACCACTTCGCCCGCACCCTGCCCGAGGGCTACGACACCGTGGTCGACGAGGAGGGCGGCGGGGTCAGCGCCGGTGAGAAACAGCTGATCACCATCGCCAGGGCGTTCCTGGCCAACCCGTCGATCCTGGTCCTCGACGAGGCGACCAGCTCGGTGGACACGCGCACCGAGGTGTTGATCCAGCGGGCGATGGCCGAGCTGCGCAGCGGTCGGACCGCCTTCGTCATCGCCCACCGCCTCTCCACGATCCGGGACGCCGACCGGATCGTGGTGATGGAGGAGGGCGCCATCGTCGAACAGGGCACCCACGACGAACTCCTCGCGGCGGGCGGCGCCTACGCCCGGCTCTACGCCGCGCAGTTCGAACAGCCCGTCGTCGAGTCCGGCTGAACCGGAGGCCCCGGCACGCCCCCAGGTCGTTCCCGGCCACGCCCCCGTGGCCGGGACGGGCATTCGCCGGGACGACAACGTGTGGCCGGCCCCCGACGCCCCGCTCGGCCCGGCGTTGGAGTCGTTGACCCAGCTCGGGATCAGGGCCGGGACCGCTCCCGGACGGAGGAATGACGAGGAACGAATAACGAGCGGAGGTGGCGGTCCTTTTCCCGCCACCCGCTCGTGTTCGTCACCGGACCACGAAGAGTTTTCCTCGTCAAGAAGCCTGCCAATTGCGAACTGGCGGTGTCATAATAAGAACCGATCGTGTCGGTTTCCCGGTTCGGATCCTCGTGCTTCCCTGGAGAGGTCGATCCGTGCCACCAGAAGTGGGAAGGGGTTCGATACCGAACGACTCTCGTCAGGGCGAGGCTCCTCGGGGACGGTTCGCCCGTCATCGCCGGAGCTGGGTGGACAGCAGAGGGGACACGTCCAGGATTTCGCCGCTCGACAACCGGGTCCCGCACCATACGAAGCCGGCGTCCACCTCAACCGACAACGAAGTGCGCAGCTGTGGCGGTGCATGCCTGACGAATTCGCGAGGAGTGTTTGTTCGAACTGGGGGATTTATGAGGATTGAACTACTTGGCTCGCTCGCTATCCGGTATCACGGTGTGCTGGCCACTCCGACGGCACGGAAACCACGAACCGTGCTCGCACTGCTCGCCGCCCGGGCAGCCAGGACCGTTGAGTTGGACGAGCTGGTCGAGGAACTCTGGGCCAGCCGAGTACCCCGGTCGGCGCGCACGACAGTGCAGACCTACGTCCTCCAGCTCCGCCGTCTGCTGGCGACCGCGATCAGCAAGTCGGGCTTCTCGCCGAGCAGGGCCGACAGCGAGGCCAAGCGGCTTCTCGAGACCTGCCCCGGTGGGTACGTCCTCAACGTGGCGCCGGAGGAGGTGGACGTGTGGCACTTCGAGCGGCTGGCGGCCGAAGGCCACCGCGCGCGGGAGACGGGCGACCCACAACTGGCCGCGACCAGGTTCGCGGAGGCGCTCGGTTGGTGGCGGGGCAGCCCTCTGTCGGGAGTCCCCACCGGCCGGCACCTCAGGGAAGTGGCCAGGCGGTGGGAGGAGATGCGGCTGAACGTCCTGGACCGGCGGATCGACGCCGACCTCCTGCTGGGGCGGCACCACGAACTGGTGGGAGAGCTGACCGCGCTCGTGCTGCGGCACCCCCGGCACGAGGGACTGTGCGCCCACCTGATGGTCGCTCTCTACCGGTCGGGGCGGTCCTGCGAGGCGTTGGAGGTGTACCGCCGGCTGCGGGCCGGGTTGAGCGACGAGTCCGGCATCGAGCCCTCGCCGCAGCTGCGGCGGCTGCACCGCTCCATGCTGGTACCCGACAGGGCGCGCGAGGACATGGGCGGGCCCGGGCGTCGTGCCGTGCCGGTCGGCGGCCGGTCGACCGAACCGGCGACCGCCCGGGGGCGGGGTGATCTGCCAGAACGGATCTCCGCCGAAACCGCCGCGTTGCCCTGGGACGCGCACGGCCGGATCAGCGGCACCCGGCCCGCACCGAGCGGGCTCCCCTGACACCGGCCCCGAAGGTCCCCTGAGGTGGGGAGCCTTCGGCACAGGGCATTCACCCGGTCCGCCGCCCGATGTTCCCTTCCCGCCGTGACGAGGGAGTGACGTGTTCGCCTCAGTGATCCTGTGGAACCTCTCCGACTCCCAGCAGACCGTGGCGTCCCTGCGGTCCCACCTGCGCGAGTACGCCGTCGAGGCGTACTCGCGGGTCCCCGGGCTGCACCAGAAGCTGTGGGTGTCCTCCACCGGACCGGAGGGGGAGGTATGGGGTGCCCTCTACGTGTGGGAGTCCCTGGAGCTCGCCTACGGCCGGCCTCCCGGCGTCTCCCGGGTGCTGAGCCTCATCGGTTATCCACCGACCCGGCGGAGCTACTTCAGCGTGGAGGCCGCCACCTCCGGTGGCAGCCCCCTCGAGCTGACCGCCGGTCTCGGCCTGGCGTTCGCGTCCGAACCAGTCCCCCCGTTGACCAGACCGGTCGAGCACCTGCCACCCGGTGTCGAGCAGGCGGACCCGACGTCCACTGACCACCACCGGTGGACGTCGGGGCCGTCGGCCCCCTAACCGGCGATGCCGCCCAACACGTCCAGCGCGTCCACCTGGTACACGGCCTCGCAGGCACGGCTGACGGCGTGGCAGAGGAAGTACCGCTCCACCAGGCTCAGGCCGAGATTGTGCAGTCCGAGGTAGAGCAGGCTGGTGAGCACGCGCACCGCGAGGAAACCGGGGTCGGCGCGCAGGTACCGCAGGAGGTCGGTGTCAGCCTCGACCGCTCGGTGGAAGGCACTGGCCGCGCCGAGGTCCTCCCGCCCCCCGGGCCAGCCGGCGGTCCCCCCTCCAGACGGTGGTCGGTCGCCACGGGCACGGTCGGCGGTCGACTCGTCGACGAGCCAGATGGTGCCCTCCCGCACCTGGTGTTCCACGATGGGGCGGGCGAGCCTCATGGCACGGGCCCAGCGGGCCGCCGGCCCGCCCCGCTCCTGACCTCCGGTGGCCTGATGGACAACCTCGCGGACCCGCATTTCGATCTGGTCGCGCACCGCCTCGTACCTGGTGTCGAACGCGGCTCGGGACGCCGCGGGGTCCCGGCTGGTCGCGAGGAAGGCCTCCGCGTGCGATCGCAGGCTCAGGAAGGCGATCGGGGCTCCCCGCAGCCTCTCGGTGGCCCGATCGAGGTTGGGCACCGAGGACGGTCCCAGGGCGGGCAGGTGGGCGAGCGCCAGGTCGAGGGCCCCACCGAGCAGGCGTGCTCTGCCCGCCCGTCCCGCATCGGCGACGGCGAGCAACGCGGGAGTCACGGTGGCGAGGACGGTCCGGGTGGCCTGGGGCAGGCCCGGCCCCGAGAACACCGAGCCGGCCAGCGGTACCCGACGGGCTGGCCCGGTGTGAACCGGCACGCCCCGGCTCGCGCCGCACCCACGGAGTGCGGCGGCGAGCTCGGCGGCCAGCGATGGTCGCCCCGGCGAGGCGGTAGGGGGTTCTCGGATCTGCACGCTCACCTCGGGATCGCGGTCACCGCCCAGGCCACGCAGCCACAACCATTCGCCGCCGTCGACCGGGCCGCCGTCCTCGCTCGCGCGGGCGAGCAGGACAGGGGCGACCTCGTCGACGAGAACCCGCCCGACCACCCCGGGGTCAGAGCGGAACCTCACCTCCGTCCAGCTCTCCCCCGGGGTGTTCACGGCTGCTCCGGCTGGGACATCGCCATCTCGAAGGCCAGTTCGATCAGGGTGAGCCCCGCGCGGTCGCGAGGCAGGCGGATGCCCCGAGCGTCCTCGACCAGACCCCGTGCCCGTAGCAGTCCGGCAAGCGGAGCGATCGAAGGACGTTCCAGGACCTCGTCGAGCTGGGTCCCGGTCGCCAGTTCCCACTCCGCCCGCAGCACACCGTCGAACATCGCCAGTCCGGCTTGGAGGAAGGACACCAGCACACGGTCCTGCCCGGCGGGTACCGCGATGTCGAAGGAGAGCGGGTCCTGGACGTACCGGTGCAGCAGGCCCTTGCGGTGCGAGAGGAAGCGTTGGTCGACCAGGGACACGGCTCCGGACCCGAAACCAGCGGTGTCGGCGCGGAGCTGGAAGTACATGGCCGCGAACGGGGAGACCTGACCGAAGTAGCCCGAGGCGTACTCGGCGAGCCCGCCGTCCTCGATGCGGCGCCGCGCCGCGGTGAACAGGATCTTCTGCCGCCGCAGGTAGTCGCGGCGTTCCTGGCCCCCCATGCGGCGACGCATCGCCGTACCCGCCGTGGGGCGGAAGGAGTACAACGAGAGGTGGGTCACCGGCAGGCGCAGTGCCTGGTCGACGGTGGCGTGCACCTCCTCGAGGTCCTGGTCGGGGAAGCCGGACATGATGTCGATCGACACCTGGTCGAACCCGGCTTCCCTGGCGTCGCGCACGATCCGTTCGGCCTGGGCGGCGGTGTGGCGCCGTCCCAGGCGGCGCAGCCGGTGGTCGTCGAAGGACTGCACCCCGCTGGAGACGCGGTCGAAGCCGAGCTCGCGGAAGAACGCCAGCCGGTCGGCGTCGACGGTGTCCGGACTGCACTCGATGGTCGTCTCGGTGACCGTGCTCAGGTCGAAGGTCTCCCGGAGCGCGGTCATGATCTGCTCGGCTTCCGCCTCCGACAGGCTGCTGGCGGTGCCGCCTCCCCAGTAGACGACGTGAGGCACGTGGCCGGTCCCGGTCAACCGCGTTCCGCGCACGCGGATCTCGTCGCAGAGCGCGCGCAGGTAGTTCTGCCGGACCGAGTCCTCGGGTCGTCTGAGCAGGTCCCGGTTCGGGATTCCGTCAACCCAGTCGCAGAAGGTGCACCGGGCGTGGCAGAAGGGCACGTGCACGTAGATCATGAGGAGCCGGCGGTCGGGGGTGCTGGAGGGCAGCCGCTCCACGGCGGCCGTACCGGCGGATGTGGTGACCGGGGACGCCATCTGGGGTCCTTTCACGGGCCGGCCGGGCCGGGGGTCGCCCCC
>NZ_AGVX02000418.1 GCF_000239155.1 Actinoalloteichus spitiensis RMV-1378 | reverse complement strand
GGTGGAGGGGGTGGTGCGGCGGGAGGACGAGGAGGTCGCCACGGCCGTGGCCTTGGTGACCCTCTACGGGAGTCTGGCGATCCTGGCCGTGCCGTTGTTGGGGCCACCGCTGGGCCTGTCGGCCGTGGAGCTGGGCACCTGGGCGGGGCTGGGGGTGCACGAGGTGGCGCAGGTGGTGGCGGCGGCCTCGCCGGCGGGAGCGGCCGCGGTCAGCACGGCGGCGTTGGTCAAGCTGAGCCGCGTGGTCTTGTTGGCTCCGGTCGTCGCCGCCGTCGGGCTCGCCGAGCGTCGCAGGGAACCAGCGGGGTCGACCGGGCGTGCGCCGTTGGTGCCGCCGTTCGTGCTGGCCTTCCTGGCCATGGTGGGGTTGCGGGCCACTGGTGCCGTTCCGGTCGCCCTGTTGGAACTGGCCGAGGCGCTGACGACGTTGCTGCTGGCCGCCGCCCTGTTCGCGCTGGGCACCGGGGTGCGCGCCAGCGCGCTCGTGCGGGCGGGGGGCCGCGCGGTGGCGCTCGGATCCCTGTCGACCCTGCTCGTCGCCGGCACCGCCTACCTGACGGTCAGGTTCGTCGCCTGAACAAACCCGCTGCTAGGAAGCCCGGCCCGTGAGTGGTACCGCCGGTGGATCCCTGGCGATCGGGACCGCCGGCAGGGAGTTGCCTCCTCGACACCGGCCACAACTTCCCCGAGGTCATCTTCCCCGAGGTCATCGAGTTCCGGGGTCGACTGGCCGCCGAGCACGGCCCTGCGGCTGCTCGTCACCAGGGTCGAGCACTGGCTGGTCGAACGCCCCGACGGCACCCGCGACCCGCTCCCGACGGTGCCGTCGCTGGACAGCGCCGCCGAGCACCGCTTCGACGCCGGTGAGGGGCGGACCCGTCGCCGTGGCGGCCCGGGGCCGGCCGGCCCTGGAGACACCGCACCGGCTGCGGGCAGGTGTGAGCCCGGGCCTCGCGGGTAGTCCTCCGGCACGGGTGGCGGTCGTTCCGCGCCGTGGAGGGCGCTGGCCGGTGGGGACGCCTGGGCGGGTGCCGCCCGCGCCGAGGCCCCGGTCAGCGTCCGGGGCTCCGGTGGCGACCGGGGGCGGCTCCGCGTCCTCGTCGGCTCGCGTCCACGTCGGGCGGTGCCGCTGGCCGCCGTCGGGACATGTGCTCCGGGATGACCGGGTCCACCCGGCACCGGGTCCGGGTACGAGTGGAAAGGGATGGCATGAGCGAGACCGTGGGCGACTACCTGGTTCGGCGACTGCGGGAGTGGGGGGTGCGGCAGGTCTTCGCCTATCCGGGGGATGGCATCAACGGGATCGTCGCGGCCTTCGGCCGGGCTGACAACGAGCCTCGGTTCGTGCAGGCCCGCCATGAGGAGATGGCCGCGTTCCAGGCGGTGGGGTACGCGAAGTTCAGCGGCCAGGTCGGGGTGTGCCTGGCGACCTCCGGCCCTGGGGCGATCCACCTGCTCAACGGTCTCTACGACGCCAAGCTCGACCACGTCCCGGTGGTGGCCATCGTCGGGCAGACCGACCGCAGCGCGATGGGCGGCAGCTACCAGCAGGAGGTCGACCTCCAGACGTTGTTCAAGGACGTGGCCAGCGAGTACCTGGTGGAGGTCAACGTCCCGGAGCAGCTGCCCAACGCCCTGGACCGCGCCATCCGCGCCGCCGAGGCGTCGCGTGCCCCGACGGCGCTGATCATCCCCGGGGACCTCCAGGAGGAGGAGCACACTCCGCCTCGGCACGAGTTCAAACAGGTCCCGTCCAGTCCGCCCAGCCACGTCCGGTCGGCGGTGACGGCCCCGGAGGGCGAGGTCGCCGCCGCGGCCGAGGTGCTCAACGCGGGGGAACGGGTGGCGATCCTGGTCGGGCAGGGAGCGAGGAACGCCGCGGCCGAGGTGCGCGAGGTCGCCGAGCTCACCGGAGCCGGGGTGGCCAAGGCCCTGTTGGGCAAGGACGTCCTGCCCGACGACCTGCCCTACGTGACGGGCGCGATCGGCCTGCTGGGAACGCGGCCGAGCTACGAGATGATGCGGGACTGCGACACCCTCCTGATCGTCGGTTCGAACTTCCCGTACTCGCAGTTCCTGCCGAAGTACGGTCAGGCCAGGGGCGTGCAGATCGACATCGACGGTCGCTTCATCGGGATGCGGTACCCGACGGAGGTGAACCTGGTCGGCGACGCCGCCACCACCCTGCGCGCGCTGGTACCCCTGTTGCGGCGGCGCGGGGACTCCGGGTGGCGGGAGACCATCGAGCGGAACGTGGCCGACTGGTGGACCACGGTGGAGCGGCAGGCCGAGGTGCCGGCCAAGCCCGTCAACCCGATGCGGGTGGTCTCCGAGCTGTCGAGGCGCCTGCCCGACAACGCGATCGTCACCGCCGATTCCGGGTCGGCCGCCAACTGGTACGCCCGCAACCTGCGGATCCGAGGTGACGTGCGGGGGTCGCTGTCGGGAACGCTGGCCACGATGGGCCCCGGGGTCCCCTACGCGATCGGGGCGAAGTTCGCCCATCCCGAGCGGCCGGTCGTCGCGCTCGTCGGGGACGGGGCGATGCAGATGAACGGTCTGGCCGAACTCATCACGATCGCCCGGTACCGGCACCTGTGGTCGGACCAGCGTTGTGTCGTCTGCGTCTTCCACAACAACGACCTGAACCAGGTGACCTGGGAGCTGCGCGCGATGGGGGGTGCGCCGAAGTTCGAGGAGTCGCAGACCCTGCCGGACGTCGACTACGCGGCCTTCGCCCGCTCGCTCGGGCTGACGGCGATCACGGTGGACGACCCGGAGGACCTGGGAGCGGCCTGGGACCGTGCCCTGAGCGCGGCCACCCCGGCGGTGCTCGACGTCCACTGCGACCCGGAGGTGCCGCCGATCCCGCCGCACGCCACCGCCGAGCAGGTGCGGTCGGTGACGGAGGCCGTGCTGAAGGGGGACCCCGAGGCCTTCCGCATGATCGCGCAGGGGTTGCGGACCAAGGCGCAGGAGTTTTTCCCGGGGCAGCGGAGCTGAGGCGGGGGCCGGTCCTGGCGGGCGGCGTTCGCCCGGAACCGTTGTCGACGGGACGGGGACGGGCCCCGATCGGAGCGGGGAGAGGACCGCCGCCCGGGTGCCGGAGGGGCCACGAACAGTATCCCACACCGGGTCCCGCCACCCGGCGGTGCTGGGCGCCGGAGCGCGGCGCGGCAGCCGTTAGGGTCCCGCGCATGGCAGCGGAGAACGGCACCTTCGTCCATTCCGGGCCGGTTCGCCTGTGGGCCAGACGGCTCGGTGACGTGGAGGATCCCCCCGTTCTGCTGGTGATGGGAACCTCGGCGTCGTCGGTCCTGTGGCAGCCGGAACTGGTGGACCAGCTCCTCGGGGCTGGTTGCCAGATCGTCTTGTTCGACCACCGGGACACCGGGCTGTCCGACACGGTGGACTTCGAGCATGATCCCTACACCGTCGCCGACATGGCGGGCGACTGCCTGGCCGTCCTGGACGCCTTCGGCATCGCGTCCGCGCACGTCGTGGGGATGTCGCTCGGGGGCACCATAGGCCAGTGGCTGGCCGTGCACCGCCCTGACCGGGTTCGCGGCCTGACGGCGGTCATGACGTCTCCGTTGGGGGAGGACCCGGAACCGGCCTGGCAGCGGGCGCTGGCTGGGCAGGATCCCGATCCCGGGGCGCTTCCCCCGCCCGCGCCCCGGTTCCTGCGTCATCTGGCCGTTCGTTCCACGACTGGAGCCGAGACGCGTGCCGACCGCATCGAGTCCGCCATCGAGACCTGGCGGGTCCTCCACGGGGACGTGCTCCCCTTCGACGAGGCCGAGGCCCGTCGGGTGTCGGCCCTCGGGCACGACCGGGACCGCGACCCGAACTCCGGGGACAACCACGCGCTGGCGGGACGGATGACCGAGGACCACCAGGTGGACCTGTCCCGGGTCGCCGTGCCGACCTTGGTCGTGCACGGCACCGAGGACCCCGTCTACCCGGTGGAGCACGGCCGGCGACTGGCTGAGTTGATCCCGGGCGCCCGCCTGAGCGTCGTACCGGGGATGGGGCACGGGCTGTTCTCCCCGGGGTTGCCCACGACCATCGCTGACCTGGTGGCCGGACACGTCGCTGAGGTCGAGCGGCGCGGCTGAGCCGGAGCCGCCGTGGTGGGACCGGCGGGGCTCAACCCGCCGGGGCTGCCGGCCGGGGCGCCCGCCCCGGTGGTTCCTCGGC
>NZ_AGVX02000419.1 GCF_000239155.1 Actinoalloteichus spitiensis RMV-1378 | reverse complement strand
GCCACCCCGCCGCTGCTGGTCCCGGTGCTCCGCGCCGGCCTGGGCATGGCGGACCAGGCGCACCTGCTGATCCCCGAGGCGCAGATGGGATTCGTGGGGTTGGCCCGCAACGAGGAAACCCTGCGGCCCACGCCCTACCTGGAGTCGCTGCCGGAGAGCCTGGAGGGACGGGCCGTGCTGGTCCTGGACCCCATGCTGGCCACCGGGGGTTCGATGGAACACACCATCCGGTTGCTGGCCGACCGGGGAGCGACGGACATCACGGCGGTCTGCGCCTTGGCCGCGCCGGAGGGCGTGGAACACCTCAGGAGGAGCGGCCTGCCGCTCCGCGTCGTCACCGCCAGCATCGACCAGCGCCTCAACGACTCCGGGTACATCGTGCCCGGTCTCGGCGACGCGGGTGACCGGCAGTACGGCCCGGCCTGACGCGCCGCTCGTCGCGGGGCGCCGGTCCGGGCCACCCAGGCCCGCCGCTCACCGGGCACAGGGGGCTACGGGGCGCCCGCCACCTCCGGCCACGGTGGGGGAGGGCGCCTCGGTGCCGGCGCCCGGTCAGCGGAGCCACCCTCGGGCGTTCGCGCGAAGCGCCCGCTCGTAGCTCGCCTCCACGTCCAGGTAGGGCGGGACCCGGTGACCGAGCTCCAGCGACACCAGTCCGTGGACCTGCCCCCAGCAGCCCATGACGATGGTCTCCGGTGGGGCCTCCGCCAGCACGCCCCGCTCCAGCCCCCTGCGAACCGCCTCGAACAGCGGGCGCAACGCGCGTCGGCCGCGCTCGCGGGAGTCCTCGCCCAGCGGGCTGGGGGCCGTGCCCTGGCTGAACATGACCCCGTAGAGGTGCGGGTCCGCCAGTGCGCTGCGGCGGTAGGCGAGCCCCAGCTGGATCAGGTCCTCCACCGGGTCGTCGGTGCTCGGCACCTCGGCGAGCCAGACGGCGAAGCGGTCGAACGCCTCACCCAGCAGGGCCTGCACGAGTTCCGGCTTGCCACCGAAGAGGGAGTACACCGCCGTCGTCGACGTTCCGACGTCGTTGGCGAGGCGGCGCAGGCTCAGGCCCTCGGGGCCGTGCGCCGAAAGTAGTTCCCCGGCGCGGTCGAGCAGCCGGATCCGTAAGGCGTCGTCGTGAGTCCGTGGTCGCGGCACGGCGACAGGCTACGACAGGATCCCGAGGTCGGCGCGCCACGGTCCGTCTACCTGCGACGGTGCGCGGCGGAGGTGACCGTCCGTCCACTGTGGGACGCGGCCCGACCTGTCCCCGGTCGGGCCGCGTCGGCTCAGCCGGACTTCCCGGTCCCCTCCTCGCGGGCCAGCCGCTCGCCGAGCTCGTCGACGACCAGGCTCTCCTTCCTCATCGCTCCCGTCCGGTAGGCGACCCGGCCCACCATCTGCGAGATGACGGGAGCGGTGATCATCTGGAACATCGCGACCATGATCAGGCCGGACCCGTACAGGAAGTCCAGCTGGATCGCGGTGCCCACCAGCAGCATGATCAGGCCCAGTGTCTGCGGCTTCGTCGCCGCCTGGAGCCGCGCCGTGACGTCGGGGAACCAGAGGACACCGAGCGCGCCCAGCAGGCAGAAGACCGCACCGCCGATCAGGAGGACGGCGGAGATCACGTCACCCACGCTCATCGGTGCGTCCCCTTCTTCTCGACCAGTCGGACGGCGGCCATCGATCCGATGAACCCGAGCAGTGCCACGGCGGCCAGCAGGGCGATGTTGGAGCCGTCCTGTTGGATCGCCATGCCCACGGCGGTTCCGCCGACGATGAGCACGACCAGGACGTCGACGGCGAGGATCCGGTCGAGGGTCGTCGGGCCTCGGACCAGCCTGATGACGATGACCAGGCCCGCGGCGCACAGCAGCGCCAGGGTGATGGCGAAGACGATCTGCATCAGCGGTCCTCCTCTGGCGGCGTCGGCCGGGCCCCGGCCGACGGTGGGGCCGACGGCGGCGCCGGCTGGTCGGCCTCGGTCGGGCCGAGGTGGTCCAGCGCCCGGACGTCCTCGTCGGAGCCGATGGCCCGGACGACCCAGGACTGCATCTCCAGCACCTCACGGCGGATCTTCGCGGCGTCCTCCTCGCCCTGCATCCCCAGGGCGTAGACGTAGAAGACCCGCTGCTCGCGGTCGATCTGGAGGACGAACTTCCCCGGCCCCAGCGAGACCAGGTTGGCGGCGGTGGCCACCACGTGGTCGGTGTCGGCCGGCACCGGCACGGCCACGATCCCGGCCTTCGTCCTGGGGCCGTAGCTGATCGATTCCCAGGCCACCTGGAACGCCGAGGTGAACAGGTCAGCCAACAGCCACCACAGCAGCTGGAGCACCCGCAGCGGTCGTAGGCGGCCCCGGCGCGTGATGGGGGGCATCGGGAACACCAGGACCACCACCGAGGCGACGATCACGCCCCCGAGCACCGTGGCCACGTCCAGGGTGCCCCACAGCATCAGCCAGACCAGCGTCAGCCACACCACCAGCGGCGCCCGCCGCCAGGCGTGCCGACGGGTCGCGAGCAGGGCCGTCATCTTGCTCATTCCGCCTCCTCACCGAGCACCGCGGTGCGATAGGGGCCGCCGTCGAGCAGGTCGGTCGCCGCACGCGTGCTGATCTCCGACAGCGGTCCCGCGAACACGGCGATCAGCACACCGAAGACCACCAGCGCGGACGTGGCCGAGACCATCGTGCGGGAGGTCGAACCGGTGCCGATGATCAGCTCGTCGGTGGGGTCCGGATCGGGGTGGGGCGGCTTCGACTTGCCCCAGAACGCGAAGACCCACACCTTGGCCATCGCGTACAGCGTCAGGAAGCTGGTCAGCACCGCCGCGCCGGTGGCCACGTAGGCCATCGTGGTGCCGACCTCGGCCCCCGCCTCCAGCAGCGCCAACTTCGCGACGAAGCCGGAGAACGGTGGGATCCCGGCCAGGTTCAGCGCCGGGATCGCGAACAGGAGGGCGATCGCCGGGTACAGCTTGGCCAGGCCGCCCATCCCCCGGAGCGCGACCGTCCCGGTGTGCCGGGTCAGCAGACCGCTCACCAGGAACAGCGTCGCCTGCACCGTGATGTGGTGCACCACGTAGAGGATCGCGCCAGCCAGGCCGGTCACGTCGTACAACGCCAGGCCGAACAGCATGTACCCGATGTGGCTGACCAGCAGGAAGGACAACAGCCGGTTCAGGTCGTTCTGCGCGATGGCTCCCAGGGCGCCGATGATCATGGTGATCACCGAGAACCAGAGCAGCAGGGTCCAGCTCTCCCCGTGGTCGAAGACCAGGGTCTGGGTCCGGATCAGCGCGTAGACGCCGACCTTGGTCAGCAGGCCGGCGAACACGGCGGTCACCGGGGCCGGGGCGGTCGGGTAGCTGTCGGGCAGCCAGAAGTGCAGCGGCACCATCGCGGACTTGATGCCGAAGACCACGATCATCATCAGCGCCATCGCGGACTGCACGCCCACCGGCAACGCCTCGACCTTGCCGGAGAGGTCGGCGAGGTTCACGGTGCCCGTCGCCGCGTACACCAGCGCGATCATCGTGATGAACAGCAGCGAGGACGTCAGGCTGACGATCGTGTACGTCATCCCGGCCCGCACCCGGGTCGCCGTCGTCCGGCGGGTGATCAGGACGTAGGACGCGCCCAGCATGATCTCGAAGGCGACGAAGAGGTTGAACAGGTCGCCCGTGAGGTAGGCCATCGAGACGCCAGCGCCCAGCACCAGGTACATCGGGTGGAAGGCGGTGCTGGAGGTGCTGCGGCCGTAGTCGGTGATGCGCTGGCCGATCGAGTAGACGAGGACCGCGAGCATCACCACCATCGAGATGAGCATCAGCAGCGCGGACAACCGGTCCGCGACCAGGGTGATGCCGACCGGAGCGTCCCAACCCCCGAGCTGGAGCACCACGGGGCCCGACTTGTCCGCCTCGGCGAGCAGGACCACCGCCAGCACGGCGTTCGCCGTGAACACCACCACGCCCAGCAGCCGCTGGAGCGTCGCGAACCGGCCGAGCACCAGCGAGAGCCCGGCGGCCAGCAGCGGCAGAAGGATCGGCAGCGCGACCAACATCGTCACCGCGTGGCCTCCTTGTCGTTGTCGGTGCCGAACTCGAACTTCCGGTCGGCTCCCGGCTCGTCTGGTTCCTCCCGCTCGTCGATGCGCTGCTGCTGCCGGCGGATGCGCCGGTCCTCGACGTCGTCACGCACCTCGTCGTGCCCGAGGAGCACGGAGGACCGGTAGGCGAGCGCGAGCAGGAAGGTGGTCAGGGCGAAGGTGATGACGATCGCCGTCAGCGCCATCGCCTGGGGCAGGGGGTCCGTCATCTCCTCCGCCGGTGACACGCCCACGATCGGGGAGCGTCCGGGAGGGCCACCGGCGAGCTGGAGGAACATGTTGGCGGCGTGCCCGACGATGACGATGCCGATGATGATGCGCATCAGGGAGCGCTGGAGCAGCAGGTAGAAGCCGACCGCGTAGAGCCCGCCGATGGTCAGCGCCATCGTCAGGTTGACGGTGACGTTCACGGTGTTCATCCGGAGGGCCTCCTCCTCGGTCGTGGCGACTGTTCCTCGATGCCCGCGCCGAGCGTGCGGAGCAGGTCGCACACCACGCCAACGATCAGCAGGTAGACCCCCATGTCGAGGAAGAGGCTGCTCACGACGTGCACGTCGCCGAGCACCGGCAGCGTCATGCTCACGTAGGCGCTGGTCAGCGGCGCCTCACCCCAGAAGATCGGAGCGAGGCCGGTCAGGACGGCCAGGCTGAGCCCGGCGCCGATGATGACCGGCGGGCGCAGCCCGACCGCCGCGCGCACCTCCATCGGCCCGCCGGCCAGGTAGCGGACGACGAAGGCCTGCCCGGCGACCAGGCCACCGGAGAACCCGCCCCCGGACCGGTTGTGGCCCGCGAACAGCAGGTACAGCGACAACACCAGCACCGTGGGGAAGATGATGCGGGCGGCGACCTCCAGCAGGAGCGACCGTTCCCGGCCGTCCCGGTGGCTTCCGACCAACAGCCAGTGCTCCTGCGGGGTGTCCCACTCCTCCCACAGGCTGGTCCGGCGCTTCTTCTCACCGGAGGGCTGGGAACGCGGCGGTCCCTCGCTCACTTGCGCACCTCCCTGGACTTGCGCGGTCCCTCCGTCTCCTCGGCCGCCGAGGGGCGGCGCGCCCTCCTGGTGGCGAGGATCAGGCTGGCGACGCCGGTGGCGGCGACCGCGAGGACGGAGATCTCGCCGACGGTGTCGAAGGCGCGGAAGTCGACGAGGATCGCGTTGACGACGTTGTTGGCGTGCGCCCCCTCGGGAGCGGCCTCGACGAAGCCCTCACTGGCCTCGGGTGGCGCCTGCCTCGCCCCGCTGAACACGAGGGCGGACACCGCCACCAGGGCACCGGCCGCGACCGAGACCGCCACCTTGGGCCAGCGCGGGGAACGGGTGGATTCGACCTGGGTGAACCGGCTGGGCAGGCGGCGCAGCACGAACACGAACGCCACGAGGGTCAGCGTCTCCACCAGGAACTGGGCCAGCGCCAGGTCGGGGCCACCGTCGAGGACGAAGAACGCGCCGATGCCGTATCCGACCACGCCGGTCAGGATCACGGCCGTCATCCGGCGTTTCGCCATCGTCACGGCGATCGCGGCGGTGAGCACCAGGATGGCCACCGGGACCTGGACCGCCGAGTCCCACAGCCGGAGCTCCTCCGGCATCGAGCCACCGGTGAGGACCGCGCTGCCGGGCACCAGCACGAAGGTCAGCAGGATGATGGCCAGGTAGGTCGGGAGGGAACCGGCCTGGAACCGGCCGGTCACCGCGTACGACACCGTGTCCAGCCCGGCGACGGTGCGTTCGTAGCCGGGCTGTGCCTGGAGGAAGTCCGGCAGCCACCCCCCGAGGCGAACCACCCGGTCCCTGGCCAGGTGCAACCCGACACCGGAGGCCACGACCACCGCGGAGAGCAGCAGCGGGAGCGAGAACCCGTGCCACAGCGCCAGGTAGTAGGGGTGGTCCCCGGCCGGGTAGGGCTCGGCGTAGGTGGTGGCGAGCGCGTTGAACAGCGAGGCGACCACCCCGAGGAGCAGGGTCAGCGCCGCGGGCACGGCCGCCGGCACCATCAGGCCGAGCGAGGGCTTGGGGGCCGAGGAGTCCTCGACACCCGGCTTGGTGCCGAACGCCCCCCACAGGAACCGGAAGCTGTAGGCGGCGGTGAGGGCGGACCCGAGCACGAGACCGACCAGGACCACGAGGTCACCGGTGGTACCCGACTCCAGGAACCCCTCGAACGCCGCCTCCTTGCCGAGGAACCCGAACAGCGGGGGGATGCCAGCCATGGACAGCGCGCCGATGGCGCCGATCACGGTGAGCACCGGGAAGCGCCGTCGGATCCCGGAGAGCTCGTCGATGTTCCTGGTGCCCGCCTGGTGGTCGATGATGCCGACGACGAGGAACAGCGTCGACTTGAACAGGCCGTGCGCGATCAGCATCGTCGCCCCGGCCATCGCGACCGTGTGCGAGCCGGCGCCCATCAACACCATCAGGAACCCGAGCTGGCTGACGGTGCCGTAGGCGAGCAGGGTCTTGAGGTCACGTTCGAACAGCGCCCGGTAGCCGCCGATGAGCATCGTCCAGATCCCGAGCGTCGCGATCAACGGCCACCAGGGCGTGTGGTCGGAGAACGCGGGGGAGAGCCTGGCGACGAGGTAGACGCCGGCCTTGACCATCGACGCGGCGTGCAGGTACGCGCTGACCGGGGTGGGCGCGACCATCGCGCCCGGCAGCCAGGTGTGGAACGGGACCTGGGCGGACTTGGTGAACGCCCCCAGGAGGATGAGCACCAGCGCGGTGCTGGTGAGAGCGCCGGCGGCCGGCGGGCTGGCCACGATCTCGGAGATCCGGTACGTCCCGGCCTGCTCGCCGAGCAGGACGAAGCCCAGCAACATCGACAGCCCACCGAGTACGGTGACGAGCAGGGCCTGGATGGAGGACCGCCGCTGCTGTTTGGTGTTGCCGTCCTGCCCGACCAGGAGGAACGAGCAGACCGTGGTCAGTTCCCAGAAGATGTAGAGGGTGAACAGGTCGTCGGCGAGGACGAGGCCCAGCATCGCCCCGGCGAAGGCGACGAGCAGCGCGGACGTCCGGGAGTTGCTCTGGGCGTCCGGCTTGAAGTAGTAGACGCAATAGCAGAGGATCAGGACTCCGACCCCGGAGACCAGGAAGATCATCAACAGGGAGAGGATGTCGAGTCGCAGCGTGAACGTCAGCCCGAGAACGGGCGCCCACGCCACCGACTCGTCAACGGTCCCGCCGGCCAGCACCTCGGTGAGGCTGGTCAGCGCCCAGCCGAGCGAGACGGCCGGCAGGATGGCGCCCACCGCGAACGCCCAGCGCCCCAGCCACCTGCTGACGGTCGGGAGCAGGGCCGCCAACACCAGGTGGGCGGTCACCAGGAGCAGCATCGGGACCTCCCCGACCTCGGGACGACCGCCGGCTTGCGTTCGCTCATAAGCTCCTCCGGGACGCGGGGCTGACCTTGCCACGACCCGCGCCAGCGGCGGGGGGG
>NZ_AGVX02000420.1 GCF_000239155.1 Actinoalloteichus spitiensis RMV-1378 | reverse complement strand
GCGGGGCCGGGCGGGGCGCGGAGGTCGGGCGGGGGTCAGCGTCCGAAGTGGGCGCCTCCGTTGACGTGGAACACCTGTCCGGTGAGGTGGCCGGCTCCGGGGGAGGCGAGGAACTCGCAGGTGGCGGCGATGTCCTCGGGTGCGCCGGCTCGGCCGGTGGCGGTGCGGGAGATCAGGGTGGCGCGTCGCTGGTCGCTGAGCTGGCCTCGGAAGAACTCGGTGTCCTCGATCAGGCCTGGGGAGACGAGGTTGGCGGTGATGCCGCGTGGTCCGAGGCGGGTGGCGACGTCGATGGTCCAGGCTTCCAGTGCTGCTTTGGCGGCTCCGTAGGAACCGGCTCCGGTGCGGGCCGCGATCGAGCCGATCATGATGACGCGGCCGTCGTCGGCGAGCCGGGGGGTGAGCGCGGTGGTGACGAGCACGGCCGAGAGCACGTTGGCGGCGTAGTTGGCCCGCCATTCCTGGGCCAGGCCGGTGAGATCGTCCTGGTTGCGGGAGGGCAGGTCGAATCCGATGTTGCCGCCGGCGTTGTTGACCAGGACGTCGACCCGTTCGGGCAGGTCGGTGAGGGCGGCGGTCACCGCGTCGGGGTCGCTGGCGTCGAAGGGCACGGCTCGGGCTCCGAGGCGGGTCGCGGCGTCGGTGAGCACGTCGCTCCGTCGGCCGGTGATGGTGACCGTGTGGCCTTGGGCGGCGAACCGGGAGGCCACCGCGAGTCCGATACCGGTGCCGCCGCCGGTCACCACGATACTGCGCACCACACATACTCCTTTAGGTCTAAACTAGTGGGGTGGCTGACCGTACTCCCGAACACGACACTCCCGCAACCAGCACCGGGTCCGCCCGGGACGACGCGTACGACGACGGGTCCGTCACCCGCCCCGGCGTCGGGTCCGGGGCGGGTGACGGGGTCGATGAGGTCGACCTCATCGCCCAGGCGTGGCGGCGGGAACGCCCCGGCGCCCCGGTGGCCTCCATCGGCGTCATCACCCGGATCTGGCGGGTCGCGAAACTGCTGGAGGACGAGCGGCGGCGCACCATGGCCCGGCTCGGCATGGACGTCGCCACCCGCGACCTGTTGAGCACCCTGCGCCGGGCGGGTCCCCCCTACCAGTTGGCGCCTTCGGAGATCGCGCGGCGTGCGCTGGTCAGTCCGGGTGCGGTGTCCCAGCGGGTGGCCCGCGCGGAGGCGGCGGGGCTGGTGCGGCGTCGCCGGGACGGGCGGGACGGGCGGGCCGTGGTGGTGGAGCTCACCTCGGAGGGGCACCAGGTGATCGGGGGCGCCGTCGACGAACTCCTGCGCCATGAGGAGTCGTTGCTCTCCGGCCTGACCGGCCAGCAGCGGGAACACCTCGCCGACCTGCTCCGTGTCCTGCTCGCCGACCTCACCGAGCGTGTCGGTCCGGGTCGCGCGGGGTGAGCCGGCGGGCGGGCGGCCGCCCCCGCCGGCCCGGTGTCCTACAGGCCCGCCGGGCGGGTGCGGTACCACCCGGAGATCACCCGCACCAGGTGGGCCAGGTTCTGGGTGCGCATCACCGGGGCGTTGCTGTGCGGGGCCAGCGCGCTGGAGGAGGGGCGACCTCGTCGTCGTTCGCGTCGTGCTCCTCGACGAGCCTGGGGCGGCATCTACCACGTGCCGGGTGGCGACGGGGTGCGGGGGAGGACGCGCGGGGGTCAGCGCAGGTCCGACGGCTCATTCCGGGGTGGCCGTGTCGGCGGGTGTCGCGCGGGCGCGGACGAGGACCTCGATGCCGTCGAGGAGGCGGATCAGGCCGAACTCGAAGGCGTGGGCGGGGTCGTGCGGTGCGCGGTGGGCGGCGCCGGCGGCGGCCCCGACCCGGGCGGCCAGCGGGAACCGGTCGGGGTCGAGGACCCGGGTGAGGTGGGGGGCGTGCGCGGCCCACCACTGCTCGTCGCTCAGCCCGGAGCGGTGTTCGGTCTGCGCCGCCTCCCACGCGGCCCGGGCGGCGGTGCGCACGTGGTCCAGGACGAGGGTGAGGACGGCGTCCATCTCGACGTCGGTGAGCCCGATGCCGTCCAGGGCGCGGAGTTCGTGGTCGTACTTGGCGATGGCGTGCGGGCCCAGCACGGCGCGGGCGGTGGGGACCTGCGCCAGCCAGCCGTGCCGCTGGTAGAGCTCCCAGTTCCGCCGGGCCACGTGCTCGAGGTGGTCCCGCCACCGGCCGGGGCCGGGTGCGGGGAGGTCGAGTTCCCCGTAGACGGCGTCGACCATGGCCTCGACGAGTTCGGTCTTGCCGGGCACGTAGGTGTAGAGGGACATGGTGCCCACCCCGAGCCGTTGGGCGACGCGGCGCATGGACAGCGCGGCCAGGCCCTCGGTGTCGGCGAGGTCGACGGCGGCGCGGACGATGTCCTCGACGTCGATGCCCTGGCGGCCCCGCCGTGCGGAGGGGACGTTGGTCCTCCAGAGCAGGGCGAGGCTGCGTGCCGGGTCGGCGGGGCCGGGGTTTTCGGGGGCCATGGAGGAGGAATCGTAGTCGTTGCCCCGGGGTGGCCCGGCGTCGTGCGCCGGGCCGGCGGGTCAGGTAACCGTCGAGGAGGGGGCGGTGGCGAACTGGGTGCGGTGCAGCTCGGCGTAGCGGCCCTCGGCGGCGAGGAGTTCGTCGTGGGTGCCGCGTTCGACGATGCGGCCCTCCTCGAGGACGAGGATGGTGTCGGCGGCGCGGACGGTGGACAGTCGGTGGGCGATGACCAGGCAGGTGCGGCCGCTGGTCGCCTCGGCCAGGGCCTCCTGGACGGCGGCTTCCGAGGTGGCGTCGAGGGCGGCGGTGGCCTCGTCGAGGATCACCAGCCGGGGGGAGGCCAGGAGCAGTCGGGCGATGGTCAACCGCTGTCGTTCTCCTCCGGAGAAGCGGTAGCCGCGTTCCCCGACCACGGTGTCCAGTCCGTCGGGCAGGTCGGCGACGAGGTCGGCCAGGCGGGCTCGGCGCAGTGCGTCCCACACCTGGGCGTCGGTGGCCGAGGGGCGGGGCAGGGTCAGGTTCGCGCGGATGGTGTCGTGGAAGAGGTGCCCGTCCTGGGTGACGGTGCCGACGGTGTCGCGCAGGGAGTCGCTGGTGAGATCCCGGATGTCGACGTCGTTGATCCGCACGGTCCCCGAGGTGACGTCGTGGAGGCGGGAGAGCAGGTGGGCGATGGTGGACTTGCCGGCGCCGGAGGACCCGACGAGGGCCACCGTGGTGCCGGGTTCGATCCGGAAGGACACCGACCGCAGCACGGGTTGGTTCTCCCGCGTGTCGAGGGTGGCGACGTCCTCCAGGGAGGCCAGGGACACCTTGTCCGCCGTGGGGTAGGTGAAGTCGACCGCGTCGAACTCGACCGACACCGGTCCGGGTGGGGTGTCGCGGGCGTCCGGGCGTTGCCGGATGAGCGGCACCAGGTCGAGGACCTCGAAAACGCGTTCGAACGCGACGACGGCGCTGGAGATCTCGACGCGAGCGCTGGCCAACGCGGTCAGGGGCGCGTAGAGACGGGTCAGCAGCATCGCCAGGGCCACCACCGCGCCGGGCTCGAGCTGACCGGCCAGGGCGGCGACACCGCCAACGCCGTAGACCAGGGCCAGCGCCAGCGCCGAGACCAGGGTGAGGGCGGTGAGGAACACGTGTTGGACCATCGCCGAGCGCACACCGATGTCGCGGACCCGGCCGGCGCGGCGGGCGAACTCCTCGGACTCCTGGTCGGGGCGGCCGAAGAGTTTGACCAGGGTGGCGCCGGGCGCGGAGAACCGTTCGGTCATCTGGGTGCCCATGGCGGCGTCGTGGGCGGCGGCCTCCCGGCGGAGCCGGGCGAGTCGGGTGCCCATCCGCTGGGCGGGCAGGACGAAGACGGGCAGGAGCAGCACGGCGAGCAGGGTGATCTGCCAGGAGATGCCGAGCATCACCACGAGGGTGAGGACGAGGGTGACGAGGTTGCCCACGACTCCGGAGAGGGTGTCGCTGAAGGCGCGTTGGGCGCCGATGACGTCGTTGTTGAGCCGGCTGACCAGGGCGCCGGTGCGGGTGCGGGTGAAGAACGCCAGGGGCATGCGTTGGACGTGGTCGAACACGGCGGTGCGTAGGTCCAGGATGAGCCCCTCGCCGAGGCGGGCGGACTGCCAGCGGGTGAGCAGTCCCAGGCCCGCCTCGGCCAGGGCGACCGCGGCGATGGTCAGGGCCACCCAGACCACCGCGCTGGTCGGGCCGCCGGCGTCGATGGTGTCGACGACGCGGCCGGCCAGCAGGGGGGTCACCACGGCGAGGGCGGCGGTCACCACGCTGAGCAGGAGGAACCCGGTGAGCAGGCGCCGGTGGGGCCGGGCGAACCGGGCGATGCGGCGCAGGGTGTCGCGGGAGAGGGGGTGGCGGCGGTGTTCGCCGTGCATCGCGTGGTGCAGCGACGTCCACGCGGTCATGTCCATGCTCATGGTGCCTCCGAACGGGGTGGGCGCGGTCAGGCTGTGCCGACGGCGGCGTCGGCGGTCGGGGGAGTCCGCAGGGTCAGCACGACGGTGACGGCGATGACGGCGACCAGGGCGGCCCCGATGAGGGCCACGACATGGAAGGCGCCGGTGAACGCCGGGCGGGCCAGGCCGAGCAGGTCGGCGGCCAGCGGGGCGGGCAGCGTCTCGGCGAGTGCGACCGCCGCGCCGAGGGTGTCGCCGGCCGTGGCGGCCGCGGCCTCACCCAGACCGTCGGGCGGGGACGTCATCCCGCCCCGGTAGAGGGCGGTGCCGACGCTGCCCAGGACGGCGATGCCCAGGGCCGTGCCCAGCTCGCTGCCGGTTTCCGACAGCGCGGAGGCCGAGCCGACCCGCTGGGCGGGCACCGAGCTGAGGATGACGTCGGTGGTCAGGGTCAGCGTGGGACCCAGTCCCATCTGGATGGCGACGAACCCGGCGACCAGGACGGGCAGGCCGCCGTCGCTGCCGGTCCAGGTCAGGGTGATCAGGCCGACCGCTCCGAGGGTGAGGCCAGCGGCCATCAGGTGGGCGGGGCGGATCCAGCGCACCAGCAGCGGTGCGCACAGGGTGCCGACGACCCCGGCGGCGGTCGCGGGCAGCATCCACAGGCCGGCGCGCAGGGGGGACAGGCCGAGGACGAGTTGCAGGTACTGGCCCTGGAAGAACATCACCCCGGCCATGGCGAACACCGCGACGGTCTGGGTGAGCAGGGAGGCGGTGAAGGTGGTGTTGCGGAACAACCCCAGGTCCAGCAGGGGGTGGGTCAGGGTGCGCTGTCGGCGGACGAAGACGACGCCGAGCACACCACCCACGGCCAGCCAGGCCAGGGACGTGGTGGTCGGGCTGTGTTCGGCGAGGTGCTTGATCCCGTACACGGCGGTGAGCACGGCGGTCAGGGACAGCAGGACGCTGATCAGGTCGAGGCCCGCGGCGCGTTCGCCCCGGGTCTCGGGCAGCAGGAAGGGGCCGGTGGCCAGGATCAGGGCCATGACGGGCACGCCGAGGAGGAACACCGATCCCCACCAGAACTGGTTGAGCAGCACCCCGCCGACCACGGGGCCGAGCGCGGTACCGGCGGCGAAGCACGTCATCCACACCGAGACGGCGAGGGTGCGTTGCCGGGGGTGGGTGAACAGGGTGCGGATGAGCGACAGGGTCGAGGGCATGAGGGTCGCGCCGGCCACGCCCAGCAGGGCCCGGCTGAGGATCAGGGTGAGGGCGGTGGGGGAGAACGCGGCGAGCACGGAGGCGACGCCGAAGGAGGCCGAGCCGATCATCAGCAGGCGCCGCCGGCCGATGCGATCGCCGAGGGTGCCCATCGTGATGAGCATGCCGGCGATGAGGAACCCGTAGCTGTCGGTGATCCACAGCAGTTCCGTGCCGGTGGGCGCCAGGTCGGCGGTCAGTGCGGGGACGGCCAGGTGCAGCACCGTCATGTCCATGGCGATGAGCAGCGTGGGCAGGGCGAGGACCGCCAGGCCCAGCCACTCCCGGCGGCCGGCGCGGGGGGCGGTGTGTGTCGTGGTCATCGGAGTCCTGTTCTCGAGGGTGGCGCGGGTTCCTTGACCGGCACCGCCCGGAACGGTAGAACCTGAACCAAGATTCAGGTCAAGTGCGCGTGGTGGGGACGTGGTGGCGGTGGAGGGTCCTCGGTGGGACCAGGACGAGTTGACGGTGGGACAGGTGGCCCAGCGGGCCGGGGTGGCGGTCAGCGCCCTGCACTTCTACGAGCGGCAGGGACTGATCAGCTCCCGTCGGACCAGCGGCAACCAGCGGCGCTACCGGCGGGACACGCTGCGCCGGATCGCGCTCGTCCGGGTGGCCCAACGGGTGGGTATCCCGTTGTCCGAAGTCGCCGAGGTGCTCGCGATGTTGCCGGAGGGGCGGACACCGAACCGGGAGGACTGGCAGCGGATCTCCGAACGGTGGCACCACGAGCTCAGCGAGCGCATCCGGTACCTGGAGCAGTTGCGGGACGACTTCACCGACTGCGTCGGCTGCGGGTGCCTGTCGCTGGACCGGTGCGCCCTGGCCAACCCGAAGGACGTGTGCGGGCAGGAGGGCAGTGGTCCCCAGCGGCTCCAGGGATGTTCGGTGTTCCCGGCCGGGGTGCGCGCCCCGGCGCAGTGCTGAGCGGACCGACGA
Organism: Actinoalloteichus spitiensis RMV-1378; assembly: GCF_000239155.1. GTDB lineage: Bacteria > Actinomycetota > Actinomycetes > Mycobacteriales > Pseudonocardiaceae > Actinoalloteichus_B > Actinoalloteichus_B spitiensis. The sequence continues at coordinate 272 of NZ_AGVX02000420.1, read as the reverse complement.
CCGGGCCCCGGGGGCGCGGCGTTCGACCCCGGCCACCCGGCCGTGACCAGGCTGCTCCCGTGCCCACCCGCTCCCTGGCCGGGCGCGTGCTCCGGGCCGTCACCGGATCCGCTCGTCCACTGGGGACGCCGGTGGTGCGGCCGCACCCGACGGCCGGTGCGGCCGGGACGTGCGGGGAGATCACCGGCGGAGGTGGTGGGGGACCGCTGTTCCGCGCGGTGCGGGGGCTGGTCGTTCCCGGTCGCGCCGCCCGCCGGCGGAGGCGGACGGTC
>NZ_AGVX02000421.1 GCF_000239155.1 Actinoalloteichus spitiensis RMV-1378 | reverse complement strand
GTCGCCGGGTCGTCCACCACCACCGTCGCCAGGCCCGCCGGGACCCGGTCGGCCAACTCGGCGGTGGTCACCACCACCCCGGCCCCACTGTCGGTGAGCAGGAACTCCACCCGCGCCGCCGGGTACCCCGGATCCACCGGAACGTAGGCACCACCCGCCCGGAGCACGGCCAACAGCACGCACACCGCATCCGGACCCCGCTCCAACAACACCCCCACCCGGGAACCGGCCACCACACCCCGCGACACCAGGTATCCGGCCAACCGGGCCGACCGGGCATCGACCTCCCGGTAGGACCACGACACCCCCTCCCCCACCACCGCCGCCGCGTCCGGGCACTC
>NZ_AGVX02000422.1 GCF_000239155.1 Actinoalloteichus spitiensis RMV-1378 | reverse complement strand
AGGATCCACCCGCCGACGAGCGGCGGCACGGCCGCCGCCGTCACCAGGGCGGGCAGGTACGCGCGGAAGTAGGGGTCGAGCGCGTCCAGGCCGGTGGTCGCCAGGCTGCTGAGCCGGCCCACCCCGCCACCGGCGGCGGCGTCCCCGCCGCCCCGGTGGATCCACTCCGGGCCACGGGCGAGGGCCGAGTCGAGCAAGGCGGACCGCAGCTCCCGTTTGACCCCACCGGCCGCGCGGGCCGAGGTGGACTCCAGCGCCCACGCGACCACCGCCCGGCCCAGGACCGCCACCGCCGCCCACCCCAGGGGCGCGAGGAGGTCCCCGGCCGGGACCCGGTCGACCACGACCCCGGTGAGCGCGGTGGCCAGGCCGACGGCCTGCGCGACGAGCAGCGCGGCGTCGGCCACCGCGAGCAGGCCGATGACGACCAGCGAGCGGCGGGCCGCCGTCGACAGGGCTGGCAGCGGTCCGAGCGGGCCCCGGAACCGCCGAGCGGAGATACCCACCCCTGCACTCTCCGGGCGGGCCTGGCCGGTGTCCAGAGCCATCCCGTCCCTCACCTCCTCCACGTCCGGCATGCGGACGTACCGCCGAGCCACCGGCCCGCCGCGCACCGCCGACCTCCCCGGCCCGGGTCGTGGGTCCTCACGGGACCCGCACCGGGGGGATGTTCGCCGTGCTGATGCGCCGCCGGAACACCCAGTAGGTCCAGCCCTGGTAGACCAGCACCGCCGGGGTGCCGAACGCCGCCACCCAGGTGATGACGGTCAGCGTGTAGGGGCTGGAGGACGCGCCGGCCACGGTCAGCGAGAACGCCTCGTCGACCGTGGAGGGCAGGACGTCGGGGTAGAGCGAGCCGAAGAGCACCACCACGACCCCGGTGATCAGCACGGCCAGCGAGGCGAAGGCCCGTCCCTCCCGGTTGAGCCGCATCCACACCAGGGCGAGCACCCCGGCCGCCGCCGCCAGGCCCGCCACGACGGCCGTCCACACGGTGCCCTGGCGGAGTTGGACGAGCACGAGCAGCGCGAGGACCGGGGCGAGCAGCAGCGGGCCGAACCGCCGCACGACCCCGTGCGCCCGGTGCCGGACGGTCCCGTCGGTCTTGAGCGCGACGAACACCGCGCCGTGCAGCAGGCTGAACGCGGTCAACGCGACGGCGCCGAGCACGGTGTCCAGCCGCAGCAGGTCCACCACCCCGCCACGCAGGTCACCGTTGGGGTCGATCGGCAGACCGGTCACGGTGCCGGTGATGACCAGCCCCCATCCCAGGGGCGGGATCCACGACCCGATCTGGATGACCCGGTCCCAGTTCCGCCGCCAGCGGTGGCTGTCGACCTTGCCCCGGTACTCGAAGGCCACGCCCCGCCCGATCAACGCGAGCAGGATGAACAGGATCGGCAGGTAGGCCCCGGACAGCAGCGCCGCGTACCAGTGGGGGAAGGCGGCGAAGGTCGCGCCGACCGCGACGATCACCCAGACCTCGTTGCCGTCCCACACCGGGCCGATGGTGTTCACCATCACCCGACGCTCGGTGTCGTCCCTGGTCATGGGGCCGAGCAGCATGCCGACGCCGAAGTCGAAGCCCTCCAGGAAGAAGTAGCCGAGCCACAGCACGGCGATCACGCAGAACCAGAAGGTGGGCAGGTCCACGACGGTCTCCTTCTCAACCGGTGGCAGGCTGGGGCCGGCCCGTCCGGGCGCCGGGCGGGTCGGCGGGCGGACGGCCCGCCCGGGGCTCAGTAGGCGAAGGCGAGCACGTCACCGCCGCCTCCCCCGCGTCCGTCGCTCCCACCCGGCCCGTCGTCCGACTTCTCCTCCTCGGCGGGCTCCTCCCAGGGCGGCCGCATCACCCCGGACACGCCGGCGCGGGCGTAGCGGGCGAGGAGGAACACCTCGACCACGGCGAGCACCGCGTAGACGGCGGTGAGCGCGACCAGCGAGAACACGGCCGAGCCCAGCGACACCCCGGGGGACACGGCCTGCGCCGTGTACATCCACACCCCGTCCACTCCGGTCGGATTGGGCACCACCACGAAGGGTTGACGGCCCATCTCGGTGAAGATCCAGCCGAAGGTGTTGGCCAGGAACGGGGCCGCGATGCCGGCGAGCGCCAACGGCGCGAACCACCGCGAGCGGGGCACCCGGCCCCTCCTCGTCACCCACAACGCGACCGCGCAGGCCCCGGCGGCGATCACCCCGAACCCGATCATCAGCCGGAATCCCCAGTAGGTGATGGGCAGCGAGGGCACGTAGTCGATGGGTTGGCCGGCCATCTCGCCCAACCTCGGGTCGTCGGGGTAGTTCGTCCCGTACCGCTCGGTGTACTCGTCGACGAGTTGCTCGACGCCCCGCACCTCGGTGGAGAAGTCGCTGTGCGCCAACACCGAGAGCAGCCCCGGGACGGTGATGCTCTTGACGCTCTCGCAGTCGGGCCGGCTCACGTCCCCGACCGCGAACACCGAGAAACCGGCGGGGGCCTCGGTGTGGCAGAGCGCCTCCGCCGCCGCCATCTTCATGGGCTGCTGCTCGAACATCAGCTTCGCCTGGAGGTCACCGCTGATCGCGACGGCGGCGAAGGACACCACCCCGACCCAGCCGCCCAACCGGAGCGAGCGGTGCCAGACCCGGCGGTCGGGGTCGTCCTGGGGGGTGTCGCGGTGCCGGCGGGCCAGGTGCCAGGCGGCGATACCGACCAGGAACGACCCGGCGACGGCGAACGAACCGGCGATGGTGTGCGGGAAGGCGGCCAACACGGTGGAGTTGGTCAGCAGCTCCCACACCGAGGTGAGACGGGGCCGGCCGTCCTCGTCGAGGGCGACGCCGACGGGGTGCTGCATCCACGAGTTCGCGGAGAGGATGAAGTAGGCGGAGAGCACGGTCGCCAACGACGCCGCCCAGATGCAGGCCAGGTGCACCCGCTTCGGCAACCGGCCCCACCCGAAGATCCACAGCCCGAGGAAGGTCGACTCGACGAAGAAGGCCACCAGGCCCTCCATCGCCAGCGGCGCGCCGAACACGTCGCCGACGAACCGGGAGTACTCGCTCCAGTTCATCCCGAACTGGAATTCCTGCACGATGCCGGTCACCACGCCCATCGCGAAGTTGATGAGCATCAACTTGCCCCAGAACTTGGTCATCGCCAGGTACTCGGGCTTGCCCGTGCGGTGCCAGGCGGTCTGCATCACCGCGACCAGGACCGACAAACCGATGGTCAGCGGCACCATCAGGAAGTGGTAGACGGTGGTGATGCCGAACTGCCACCGCGCCACGTCGAGGATCTCCACGACCCGCTCCTCTCGCCCTCAGTCAGGACGCTAGGGGCGGTGGAGGTCGCGAACCGGACAGTCAGGGTCCCGTCCTCCCGGGACGTTGGTCCTGACTTCGGGGCCACCGAGCTGCGACTATGGCCCCGATCACTCGAACGGCCGGCAGCACGGCGGAGGAGTGCCCCACCGGCCAGCTGGCGGGTGGGGCGTCCGTCACCAGCCGCACCCCGGCGGGCTCGGCGCGGGAACGCCCCGGCCAGCTGAACGGTCAGGCGAGTCGGCGCGGCAGGGCGTGCCGACGGGCACCAGGGCGCGGGCCCCCAGCAACGTCAGACCACCGATCGTGATGTCGCGACGACCCTCGGCCAGCTCCCGGAGCGGAGATCAGATCCGACACCGCCACCTTCCCCCCGTGGCCGGTCTCCGAGTCGTCCTCCCCCAGGTCGTCGGGCAGGGCGGTGGTCCGGCGGCCTGGGCGGTTCCGGTGACGCCGAAGGCAGCTCCCCCGACCACCACGACCGCGCCCCCGCCCTCGCAGCCCGCCTCGGCGGTCGACCGTCAGCGGTCACGTCGACCCGTCGGCGTCGAACGCCTCCCGGGAAACCTGCCGGAACCCGGTCGCCTGGTCCGGTTCCCGCTCCACCACCCCGCCGCACCCACGGCGGTCAGGGCGCCGGCGAGGACGCTCCCGCTCCCGTTCGCACGCGCGTGGGTCGCGGATGGGGCACGGCGGTCACGAGTCCGTGCCCCCGTTCCCCGCGCTCCTCGGGGCGACGCCCGCTGGCGGGAGCGGCCACCGGTGGCGCTGACGGTGGCGGCGACCAGCGGGAACCGCGCCCTCCGCCGTGCTCGATCAGTCCACGGCCCTGGTGACGAGTGCGGCGATGGCCTCCGCCGCCCGGTCGCTCAACTCGGCCACCGCGTAGGAGGTCGGCCACAGGCCCCCGTCGTCATCGAGACGCGCCTCGGGGGTGAACCCGAACGTCGAGTAGCGCTCCTTGTCGGCCGCGCCACTGCGGAAGAAGCACACCACCTTCCCTTTCCGGGCGTAGGCGGGCTGCCCGTACCACAGTTTCGGCGCCAACTCGGGGGCGTTGCTGGTGACGATCGCGTGGATGCGTTCCGCCGACGACCGGTCCGGTTCGGGCATCTGCTCGATCTTGGCCAGCACGTCGGCCTCCTGGGCGGCCGCCTTCCCACCTCGGCCGCGCCCCGCCTCCTTCCGCAGTTCCTGGGCGCGTTCCCTCATGGCGGCGCGTTCCTGTTCGGAGAATCCGCCGGCGTTCGCCCCAGCGTCCTCGTGCGATGTGGAACCCATCGCTGGCCCCTTCCTCCGGTGGTGCGGTCGTGCTGGACGCGACGGTAGGCGTGCCGAATTCCGCCGGCTTCTCGAATCCTGACCGGACCGCACGGGCCAGGCGGTCGGGCTCGTGGCGGGCAGTGCCTGTGCCCGAGCGGCGACGCCACCGGAACACCCCCGCCAGGTGGCTGGTGGGCGGCGCGGGTGTGACGTGCGACGATGCCCCGCATGGCTGCTGGGCGCACGGAGGATCAACGGTTGCGGGACCTCGTGGCGCTCCGCCGGGTCCGCGACCGGATGGACCGCGAGTACGCCAAGCCGCTGAACGTGGAGGAACTGGCCAGGGGCGCGCACGTCTCCGCCGGGCACCTGAGCAGGGAGTTCCGCCGCGTGTACGGGGAGTCGCCCTACTCGTACCTGATGACGAGGCGCATCGAGCGGGCGATGACGCTGTTGCGGCGGGGAGACCTCAGCGTCACAGAGGTGTGTTTCGAGGTCGGCTTCTCCTCCCTGGGAACGTTCAGCACGCGGTTCGCCGAACTGGTCGGGGTGCCGCCGAGCACCTACCGGCGTGATCACTCCCAGGCGGCGGCGGGAATCCCGGCGTGCCTGGCGAAGCAGGTGACCCGACCCGTCAGGATTCAAGAAGCGCGGCCCCGGTAGCACGCCTAGCGTTCCGGGCATGAACATCACCATCCACCACGCGTTCCTCCCGCACACCGACCCGGAGGCCACGCTGCGGTTCTACCGGGACGCGCTGGGCTTCGAGGTCCGCAACGACGTCGGCTACGAGGACATGCGCTGGATCACCGTCGGTCCGCCCGGGCGGTCCGGCACGTCGATCGTGTTGCACCCGCCGGCCGCAGACCCGGGCATCACCGAAGACGAACGCCGCACGATCGCCGAGCTGATGGCGAAGGGCAGCTTCGCGGCCGTCACGCTGGCCACCGACGACCTCGACGGTCTCTTCGAACGCCTCGAAGCCGTGGGCGCGGATGTCGTGCAGGAGCCCACCGACCAGGACTACGGGGTCCGCGACTGCGCGTTCCGCGACCCGGCGGGGAACCTCGTCCGCGTCAACCAGGCCGACTGACCGCTGCCGGCCCCACCCCGAACACCGGACGAAGGACCACCCCCGTGCAGCTCACCCTCGACCGCATCACCCTCGGTGTCCCCCACCTCGCCGAGGCTGCCGACTTCTACACCTCGGCGTTCCCAGCCACCAACACCGGCCGGAACCCCGCCGGACCGCTCGACCTGGCCGGCGCCGGACGGCTCGACCTCCTGAAGGTCGAGGAGCTCGCCGCCGAGGTCGACACGGATCCGGCGAGCTCGGGTTTCCGGGGTCTCGTCCTCTCGGCCCTCGTCGACCAGCCCAGCGAGGTCGAGGCTCTCCTCGGTGCCGCCACCTCCCGAGGTGCGACCGTGGTCAGGCCGCCGAGGAAGCGGCTGTTCGGCGAGTTCGCCGCCGCCTACCGGGCGCCGGACGGCGCGGTCTGGAAGCTGGCGGCGGTCAGCAGGAGGAACACCGCTCCCCCCGGCGACCCGACCAACCTCGCGGAGACCGCCGTCTACCTCGGCGTCGACAGCCCGAAGGCGTCCGCGACGTTCTACGCGGCGCTGGGGATGCGGGTGGATCGGGACTACGGTGACAAGTTCGTCGACTTCACCGTGACCCCGGGTTCCTGCCGGCTCGGTCTGCTCCCGCGCGAGGCACTGGCGGGGGATGTGGGCGTGGACGGGCGGGGTGACGGGTTCTCCGCCGCCGTCCTCACCCACACCGCCTCGTCCCGTGTCGAGCTCGACGCCCTGCTCGGCGCCGCGCGAACCGCCGGAGCGCGGGTCGTCACCCCGGTGGGCCGGGGGGACGGGGGTGACCACGTCGCGCACGTCGCCGACCCCGACGGGCACCACTGGCGGTTCACGGCGCCGGCGTGAACCGCCAGTGGTGCGGCC
>NZ_AGVX02000423.1 GCF_000239155.1 Actinoalloteichus spitiensis RMV-1378 | reverse complement strand
AAGCGGCTGGGGGCGCCCCCGCCCCACCGCCATCCCTTCCCGCCGGTCGCGGGGAGGGGTTCCCGGACCAGCCCACGCCCCGGGGAGCGCACGGTGACGCGGGGGCCGCCCACCAGGTTCCGCACCCCTCGGCCACGCCGCCCGGCGGCCAGGCCTGGCCGACCGCGCAGGCACCCCGCCCGGGCTGGGGGCCTACCTCCCCCTCACCGGGGGCTCCTACCGGTTTCGCGTTCGGGCCGGCCGGCCCCCCGGGGGCCTGGCCGGCGCCGGTGGCCCCCCGGCGGGCCGGTGTCGTGGTGCCGTGGGCACTGGCCGGGACGGTGCTCGCGGTCGTCCTCTCCCTCGTCGTCTTCCTCCTGGTCCGAGGTGAACGGTTGAACCAGGCCCGGGCGGACGACCCCTTCGCCGGAACCTCCGCGGAGCACTGGCGGACGGGAACCGAGGGCATCGACGTGCCCCCACCGACGGCCTTCGCCGGCTACACGGCGGACGAGGTCCGCGAGGCGACGTCGGCGGCCCTGTCGGCGGTGCGCGCCTCCCGGCTTTCCGACGCCGCCCTACTGCGGCACGACCCGAACGAACTGCTGGGCCTGCTCGCCCCCTACTCCCGGGAGGCGGTGCGCTCGGAGATCGACGCCTACGGCCCCAGCGGCTACATCACCATGCTGGCCTCGGGGAGAACGCTGGCCGCCGAGCCCCGGATGAGCGGTTCGCTGGAGGTGTCCCTGCATCCGGACAGCTCGCTGCTGGTCGAGCTGAACTACACGACCGCCTACCCCTTCGACCCCGAAGGGACGTCCTCGCGAGACGGCGTCGTCTACGAACGCTGGGTCGAGGCCTACTCCTACGCGATCGGCGACGGGTGGGAGACCGGTGCGCGCGGCCTGTGGGTGGAGTTCGGCGGCGAGGTCGGGCACCGGGCCGTCGACTGCGACATCGCCACCGGGGTCATCGGGCCGGGCTCCGACGAGGTGGCCTGCGTGGCGGAGGCGCTCGAACCCGCCTGACCGGCCCGCCGGGGCGGGGCCGGTGACCGGTGTCCCTGCCCCTGGTCGGCGCGCGACCGCCGCCGAACACGTCCCAGCACGCCACCGTGCACCCCGAACCCGACCGCGAGGAACGGCGACATGTCCGACCAGACGAACCAGGCCCGCCCCGAGGACGACAGCCCCGGACCCGCATCCCGACCAGGTACGCACGGCCCGACGCCCTTCCCGGGGCCAGCCCCTCGGAACGAACGGCGACGCGCCGGCCCCACACCGCTCCGGCGGGTGCTCCTCGTCGCCGGTTCGCTGGCCCTCATCGCCGGAGCGGTCGTCGTGGTGCGCCAGACCGGTCTGGTCGACGACGCGCCCACCGCGCTCCCGGCCCCCGAAACCGGTACCGCTCCCCCGGTACAGCGCCCGGCCGGGCACGGGGATCAGGTCCCGGACGGCGGGGTGTCGGGTGGCCACGGGTTCACGGGCACCGTGGCAGCCGAGTGGGCGGAGGGCATCGACGGCATCGACCGGACCGTGGCGACGCCGGTGGAGGGGCACACCCGCGCCCAGGTCGCCGAAGCCGTCGACCTCGCGTTGCGGGCCGTCGAGGCGACCCGGCTCGACCCCGAGGCGATCGAGGAACACGCAGCCGATCCACTGCTCGACCTGTTGGGACCGGACGCCAGGGCCGACACCGAGGAGCGCATCAGGACGTTGGGCCTGGACGCCTTCGTCACCATGATCTCGCCGGAGCACCCGCTCGCCGACGAACCGCCGCGGATGGACGGCCGCGTCTACGTCACCGCCGAGGAGGAGGGCCTCCTCGTGCTGGAGGTCAGCTACCTGGCGGGGTACCTGTTCGAGTCGCATCCCGCCGTGGTGTTCCAACGGCAGACGGACGAGTTCCTCTACTACTCGGGCGAGGAGTGGTTGGAGTCGAGCTGGGGTCTCTGGGCCGGCGGCAGCGACGGACTGGTCTACGGGATGGACTGCGACCTGATGGACGAAGGTCTACTGGCACCCGCCACCACGCCGGACCAGAACACGGCCGGGCGGGGCGGGGTCGACGAGCAGGCGATCTTCGACCTCGACAGCGAACTGCCGGGAAGCACCTGCTAGCACTCCCCTCCCCACCAGCTCCCAGCTCCCAGCCCCCGCCCACGTGAGGGGATGACGTACCGAGTACCGGACGAGGACGTCGACGGCACCACCACCGAGGTGAGGGACTGAAGGGACGTTCGCGGAAATCCCCGGCGTGCCCACCTCGTGCGGGGCGACGCGGCGGGTGGAACAAGGCCGCGCCACCCAAACGCCGCGACTGCTCACCCAAGGGAACGCATTCGACTGCCCGGCTGCGCCTGGCCCTCACGCGCCGCCCGGTAGGCACACCGCCGGGTTCTCGCGGAACTCGGCGGCGGAATCTCGAGGTCCCACGTCGAGGCGGGTGACGCCCTGCCACACGACCTGGTCATGGGCGTGAGGTCGGGTTCACGCTCCGGCCCGTTCTCGCGAGTTGGTGCGGGTGATCGCCCCCGTGCTGACCTCGTGCTGACTCTGACGCGGCGCCCTTCCACGTGGAAGTGGCCATTTTCCCCACCCCAACGGTCACCCGTTGCTACTGTTCGTCACGGTGTGCAACGGGGGTGTGGGGAGGGTGGCTGGTGTCCGTCGCCGACGTCGTGGCTCAGGCACGGGCGGCCCTGGTGGAGGTCGAGGAGGCTCAGCGCGGCCTGGTGGTGGCACTCGACAGGGCGGAACGCGGGTGTCAGCTCTCCGCCCAACTCCTCTTAGCTTCGGCGAACCACGACGTGGTGTGGGTGGTGAAGTCGGCCGCCGACGCGGCGGAGCCGTTGAAGCAGGCGTACGCGGCGTTCGGACGGTCCGCTGACCTGATCCGCCGCTACCTCGACGGCATCGCCGGAAACGGCGGCTCGGGGACAGCACCTCCCCCGCCCGCTCCTACGGCTGCCGGGCCACC
>NZ_AGVX02000424.1 GCF_000239155.1 Actinoalloteichus spitiensis RMV-1378 | reverse complement strand
GGAACTTCCCGGGCGGCCGGCGACGGTGTCAGGGTCGGCGTCCTCGTGGGGGCGGCGTGGGCGTCAGGCGGAGCGGGTGCGCCGTCCGCGCAGCTCCTCCAGCCGCTCCGAGAGCAGTTCCTCCAGCTCGGGGATGGTGCGGCGCTCCAGAAGCATGTCCCAGTGCGTCCGGGCGGGCTTGGCCTTCTTGGGTTCCGGCTCGCTGCCGTCGATCATCTTCGACTCGCTGCCGTGCAGCCGGCATTCCCAGTTGCCCGGAACCTCGGCGTCGTCCGAGAAGGGCACCTCGAAGTCGTGTCCCTTGGGGCAGGCGTACCGCACCGTACGGCGCGGTGCGAGGTCGTGGTTGCGGTCGGTCTCGTAGCTGACCGCTCCGAGCCGGCTGCCACGCAGAACGCGGTCGGCCATGACGGTGTCCTTTCGCTCGGTCCGAGGCTGGCGCCCCGGTCAACGTGCTCACCGAGTGCAACGACTTTCGCGTCGCCGTCGTTCCCGGTTTGGCCTAACTGGTTGCCCACGGTGACGTGTTTCACGCATCAACGAAGACTTCCTCCATAGGGATGCAGTCGTCTGCCGTTCGTGACGCGTTATCCGCCTTGTGACTACCATGACCACTCGAATGGGTGATAGTGCCAGAGTGGCACGCTATCAAGCCAGTGTGAGTTGGCCATGTGTCGCGGGGATGGGACCCAGATCACCGGAGCGGAAGTGTCGCCGGCACAACACTTGATAACGCACGGTAGTTGTTGCCGCGTTGTCGGCGCCGTCGTCGTCCCCCGAGGGGAGACCGTCACCCCCCGTGGTGTCCGCGACGAGCACGGTGTCGCCCGCCCGCACGAGTGATCCGTTCACCACCCTGCCGTTGAACCGTCCAGGGGAACCGCACCAGCACAGCACCTCGACCTGCACCGCCTGCAGCTCGTCGGCCACCTCGAAGAGCCGTTGGGCCCCGGGGAACAACCGGCCGCGGAAGTCCGTCGCGATGCCGAAGCAGTAGACGTCCAGGTGTGCCAGGTCGGCCAGCTCGGCCAGCTGCTCGACCTGGCCCTCGTTGAGGAACTGGGCCTCGTCGACGATCACGTAGTCGACCCGGCGGCCCGCCGCCCACTGCGCGCGCACCAGGCCGCGGACGTCGGTCGTCTCGTCCAACTCGATCGCCTGCCGGGCCAGCCCGATCCTCGTCGAGATCCGCGGGCTGCCGGAGCGGTCGAAACGCACCAGCAACAGACCGACCCGCCCCTGCCGCGCGTGGTTGTGGTCGATCTGGAGGGCCAGCGTCGACTTCCCGCAGTCCATCGGGCCGTAGAAGAAGCGGAGGCGGCCCGGGGCCGTCGCGGCGCGGCGACCGGACTCGGTCGGGACCGCGGACAGCGCGTCGGTCGGATCGGCGGCGTCGGCAGGGGTACTCACGGGCGTCGACCCTATCGGCCGCCCTGGCGGCCGGGTCAGGCCCGCGTGCTCACGCCCTCCGGTGTGCCGGCGCCGGGTTCCCCGCGCGCTCGACTAACGTCGGCACCGTGGAAGGACCGCCCGAAACCACCCGCCTCGCCGCCCGGCGCGGCGAACCCAGGCACTGCGGCTGGTGCGGGCGGTCGATCGAACCGGCAAGCCGTGCCGGCCGCCCCCGGCGCTACTGCGGTCAGGCCTGTCGGCAGCGCGCCTACGAACGGCGGTCGGCGGTCCAGCGGGGCCGGCTTCCCGAGGACTCCGTGGTGCTTTCGGCTGACGAGGTGGCCGACCTCCAGGACAGGATATTCCAGCTCCGGTGCGCCGCGGAGGACGTCGCCACGGGCGTGGAGGACGGCGCGGACCTCGGTGAACTCCGAACGTTGGCCACTGAACTGGTCGTCACCGCTCGACGGCTCGAACGGCTTCGCTGACCGACACATGGCGGTGACCGCTTGCCGAGCGCGCCCCTCCGCCGCGACCATTGCTCCAGTAGGGCGGTTTACAGGGAGGGAAGGGTGACAGGAGACGACTCCGTTCAACACACTGTGTTGCGCCATACGGACGTCGGATTTGCCATCACCGACTCGCGGGGCCGGCTGCGCTGGGTGAACACGGCGATGGCCGAGCTGCTGGGCATCGACGAGGCCCACGCGCGGGGCAGGTCCCTGCCCGCCCTCCTGCCCGCGGCCTGGGAAGGCACGGAGGGCACCTCCACCGTCCAGCGGCTCACCACCACCAACCGGGGGGTCCGCTGGTTGGAGATCAACTGGCACCCGCTGCCGCCCAGCGACGCGCAACTGTGCCGCGTCGTCGACCTGACCGCCTCGCGCCAGGAGGAACTCGAGGTCGGCTCCGAAACCACCCGCAGGTCCCCGGAACGCAGCCGGATGGGCAACTGGGAGTGGATCATCGCCGAGGACCGGGTGGTGTGGTCGGAGGGCATGCGGGAGATGTCCGGCTACCCGGCCGACGCCGACATCGACTACGACGCCTTCATGCGGATGATCCACCCCGACGACGTCGCGCTGGTGACCCGCGTGCTCACCCGCTCCCTGAACACCGGGGAACCCTTCACCTACATCCACCGCGCCCGAGGAGCCGACCGCACCGACGTCCGGGTCTTCGAGTGCTTCGGAGAGGTGATCAGCGATGACGACGGGAAGCCGGTGCGGCTCGTCGGCAGCGCCCACGACATCACCCAGGCCCACGAGGTGCACCACGAGCTGCGCAGGATGGCCGAGGAGGACCCCCTCACGGGACTGCCCAACCGGCGAGCGCTGACGGCCCGGTTGGAACGCGAGATCGCCTCCGGCGCGCCGGGGGCGCTGGTCGTCATCGACCTCGACAACTTCAAGGACGTCAACGACCTCCGGGGCCACATGGTGGGTGACCGGGTGATGTGCGCCCTGGCCACCGCGCTGCGCAACCGGCTGCCGGAGAACCACTACCTCGGACGGCTCGGAGGCGACGAGTTCGCCGTGGTGATGCCCGGCGTGGACCCGGTCCTGGCCAAGAGGACGGCCCAACAGCTCGCGGCGGCCGTGGCCACCATCCCGGTCGCCGTCGCCGGGGTCACCATCAGGGTGACCGTGAGCACCGGCGTCGCCCCGTTCGACTCCGGACCCACCTGGGAGGCGGTGCTCGCCAACGCCGATCTGGCCCTCTACGCCTCCAAGGGCGGCGGCCGCAACCGCGTCACCGTCTACGACCCGGGGCACTACGCCAACACCGCCAAGCGGGTGGCCGTGCTCGAACGGCTGCGGACCGCCCTGACCGACGGCCACCTGGCGCTGCACGGCATGCCGATGGTTGATCTCCGCACCGGCCGCACGCTCGGCTACGAGCTGCTGCTCCGCCTGGAGGACGACCTGCTGCCCCCGCTGGGCCCCGGAGACTTCCTGCCCGACGCCGAACGGACCGACCTCATCCTGAACATCGACCGCTGGGTGCTCGGACAGGCGGTCGACACGCTCGCGGCCCACCCGGACCCCGGTCTGCGGCTGGACGTCAACGTCTCGGGCCGCACCCTCGACGACGAGGAGTTCGGCGACTTCGTCCTCGACCGGATCCGCAGCAGCGACGTCTCACCAGGACGGCTCGGTCTGGAGATCACCGAGACGGCGGCGCTCACCAACCTCGACGCGGCACGGCACCTCGCCACCCGGCTGCGGGAGGCCGGCTGCCGCATCACCCTGGACGACTTCGGGTCGGGTTTCGGCTCCTTCGTCCACCTCAAGCACCTGCCGATCACCGGGTTGAAGATCGACGGGGAGTTCGTCCGCGGAATCGACCGGAGCACCACCGACTCCGTCCTCGTGACGGGAATCATGGAGATCGCCAACGGCCTCGGACTGACCACCGTCGCGGAATGGGTCGAACGCCCTTCCCAGGTCAACGCCCTCACCAGGCTGGGTGTCGAGGTGGCGCAGGGCTTCCACCTCGGGAAGCCGAAACCACTGTCCGCGATCGTGTTACGGCCGAACGGAGTATTGCCGCGTTAGGGGTGGCGCACCAGGATCAACTGACCGCACCGACGACCCGCGGATCCCTGCCGTCCGCGTGCTCTGCCCCACGGGAGAACCACCGAAGTGAACACCGCAGTGCCTGTCCGGGGCATCCGCCGGTTCGAACTGCTCACCGCCTCACCGGAGGCGTCCGTCGAGTTCCACGCCGCGCTCCACGACTGGGTGCTGCTCTCCCGGGACGGCGGGGTGCAGAGCTGCTGGGTGGGTGACCGGCTGGCCGCCACCATCCGCGCTCCCGAACACGGCGAACCCCTCGGCTGGCGGGTGGTGTTCGGTACTGGCCCCCAGGCCGAGGAACCCGCGGCCTCCCACCACCCCTCCGCCGTCGTCGAACCAGGCCGGGTGGCGCACGGGCCGTGGGCGCCGGCCCCGCGTTCCGGTGAGCCCTGCTGGGCGGAACTCGCCGCGGCGAGCGCCGACGAGCACTGGACGTCGGCGGTCGGCTGGGAGCCGGCGGAGGGGGCCTACACGCTCGAGGGCCGAGCGGTGTCCGGTCGCCGGCCCGTGCCGGAGACCTCCCCGGAGGCGGGGGAGTGGACCTGTTGCCTGGCCGTCGACGACCTCACCGTGGCATTCGACCGCGTCCGGGACCTGGGGGGAACGGTGCTGGAGGACGACCCGACCAACCCGCTGGGACGCGCGGTGACCGTCGCCGACCCCGCCGGTGCCCGTTACGCCCTGGTGGAACGACCAGGCTGCTGGGGCGGCGCGCTCGCCACGTGACCGTCCTGGCGGGCCTCGCCGCCTCGGTGGCCACACCGGCGGGGCCCCTCCGCCGGTGCCCGGTCGCCGCGCCACCCGGGTGGGCGAGCCCGCTTCGCGGTCCGGAGGCGGTCGACCGGGTGGTCGCCCTCCGGTGCGGCCACCCCGCTCCGGGCTCCGGGGTCGGCGGCCGGAGGCGCCGGACCCCC
>NZ_AGVX02000425.1 GCF_000239155.1 Actinoalloteichus spitiensis RMV-1378 | reverse complement strand
GACCGGCTGCGGGTGGTATGGGTAGCCCACCACGTACTGGTCGACGGGGTGTCCTGGCGGATCCTGCGGGAGGACCTGACCACCGCCTACCACCAGGCAGTGACCGGACGACCGGTGGACCTCGGAGTGAAGACCACCGCGTTCCCCCACTGGGCACAGGCCCTGCGGGAGCACACCCGGGCCGGGGGGTTCACCGACCAACTCCACTACTGGCGGCAGGCCATCCCCACCAGTCAGGACCTACGGCTTCCGGTGGACGCTGCCGAGGGGGACCACTCGGTCGGAGCCCAGGACCGGGTGCGGGTGGTACTGGACCAGACCACGACCCGGGAGTTGCTGCAGGACGTGCCCGGGGTGTACCGGACCAGGATCGATGAGGTCCTGCTGACCGGGCTGGCCCGGACGGTGCGGAGGTGGACCGGGTGGCCCCGGGTACCGGTGACGGTCGAGGGCCATGGTCGGGAGGAAGTCCTGCCGGGGGTGGAGGTGTCCCGGACCGTGGGCTGGTTCACCTCGATCTACCCGGTCACCGTGGAACTGTCCCCGCGGGGGGAATGGGCCGGTGATGTCCTGGCGGTCAAGGAACAACTCCGTGGGGTCCCCGACCGGGGGATCGGGTACGGGGCACTGCGCTACCTCACCGGAGGGGGAAGCCCGGATTCGGGGCTGGACACCGACGGGGAACCACGGATCAGCCTGAACTACCTGGGCCAGTTCGACACCACCACCGGTGAGCAGGAGTGGATCGGGGACTGGCGGCTCAACCCCGGTGGCGAGCACCACCCGGGAGAAACCCGTACTCACCTGCTGGAGGTCGTGGCCCAGGTCCGCAACGGCCGGTTGGAGATCGACTGGTGGTACTCCCCAGGCCTGCACCACGAGGACACCGTTCATGGCCTGGCGGAGTCCTTCCTCACCGAGTTGTCGGGGTTCGTGGCTCACTGCCGCCAGCCCGGGGCCGGGGGTGTGTCCCCGTCGGACTTCCCGTTGGTGGCGTTGGACCAGGACACGGTGACCCGGTTGGCCGGGACCGGTCGTGCGGTCACCGAGTTGTACCCGTTGACGGGGTTGCAGGCCGGGATGTTGTTCCACGCGGTGGCCGATCCGGCGTCGGTGGCGTATCTGGAGCAGTTGTCCTGTGTCCTGGAGGGGGTGGATCAACCGGGGTTGGTGGCGGTGGCCTGGCAGCGGGTGGTCAACGCTCATGAGGCGTTGCGGGTGTCGGTGGCCTGGCGTGAGGTGCCGGACCCGGTGCAGGTGGTGCACCGTGAGGTTGAGGTCCCGATCACCGTGGAGGACTGGTCGGGTTACGAGGGTGGGGAGCAGGACCGGCGGTGGCGGGAGTACCAGCGGCGGGATCAGGGGGTGGCCTTCGATCTGGAGCGGGCCCCGTTGATGCGGGTGTTGCTGGCCGGGTTGGGGGAGGGCCGGGTGCGGGTGGTGTGGACCTTCCACCACCTGCTGCTCGACGGGTGGAGCA
>NZ_AGVX02000426.1 GCF_000239155.1 Actinoalloteichus spitiensis RMV-1378 | reverse complement strand
GCCCGCGCCAGGAGGGCCGGGCGGGCGGGGGTGGGGTCCGCCGGCGCACCGGAAGGGAGCCGGACCGCACCGCCCGCCGCGCAGACCTCACCACCGCACTCACATCCTCACGAACTGGGACCCTCTCGCGTCGTAGTCGCGACAATACCGAGCGGTGTCCTGGGCCACACCGGTTTGGATCATTTCCGTGCCCGGGGGCGGTGTGCGGCGGCCGTCCGGTGTGGACCCGTTCAGGCGGTGGCGGCCCGGACCGCCTCCTCCCACCGGCCCAGGGCGTCGTCCACCTGCTCGGCATTGACGACCAGCGGGGGGATCATCCGCACCGTGTTGCCGTGGGCACCGCAGGTGAGGAGGAGCAGCCCCCGGTCGGCGGCCTCCTGGTGCGCCCGCTGCGCCAGGTCGGGCCGGGGCTCCCCGTCGGCTCCGGTGAACTCGACGCCGATCATGAGGCCGAGGCCCCGGACGTCGCCGATCGTGGCGTGGTCGACGGCGATCTTCCTGGTCCCCTCCAGCAGCCGGCGCCCCATCTCTCCGGCGTTCTCGACGAGGGCCTCGCTCCGGATCACCTCCAGGGTGGCGATGGCGGCGGCGCAGGCGACCGCGTTGCCGCCGTAGGTGCCCCCCTGCGAGCCCGGCCACGCCTGGCTCATCAGTCCCGTGGGCGCGGCGATGGCCGAGAGCGGGAAGCCGCTGGCGAGGCCCTTCGCGGTGACGAGGATGTCGGGACGGACCCCGCCGTGGTGCTCGTGGCCCCAGAACCGGCCGGTGCGGCCGAAGCCCGTCTGGACCTCGTCGAGGATGAGCAGGATGCCGTGTTCGTCGGCCCGCTCCCGCAGCCCGGCCAGGAACCCGGCGGGAGCCGGCACGTACCCGCCTTCACCGAGGACGGGTTCGACCATGAGCGCGGCCGTGTCCGCCGGTGCGCTGACGGTGCGGAACAGGTGGTCGAGCTCGCGGAGGGCGAACTCCACCGCCTGCTCCTCCGACCAGCCGTACCGGTAGGCGAAGGGGTAGGGCGAGACGACGGCGCCGGGCATGAGCGGGCCCAGACCGGCGCGGAACTTGGTCCCGGCGGTGGTGAGGGCCGCTGCGCCCATCGTCCTGCCGTGGAACCCGCCCTGGAACACCACGATGTTCTGCCGGCCGGTCACGTGCCGCGCCAGCCGGACCGAGGCCTCGACCGCCTCACTGCCGGAGTTCAGGTAGAAGACCGAGTCCAGCCCCGCCGGGAGGACGTCGCCGAGCCGTTCGGTGAGCTCGAGCAGCGGTTCGTGCAGCACGGTCGTGTACTGGCCGTGGATGAGCTTCCCGACCTGGCGCTGCGCGGCCTCCACCACCCTCGGGTGGCAGTGCCCGGTGTTGACCACGCCGATTCCGGAGGTGAAGTCCAGGTAGGGCCGGTCCTCGGCGTCGTAGAGGTACACCCCCGCGCCGCGCACGGCTCGCACCGGGGTGGCCTGCTTGAGCTGAGGAGAGAGCTGGGCCATGATCGCACTCCCACTGTAGGATTGTCGACAATCATCGTCCATGCAACCATCCCAGCGGTTGCATGTCCACATCCGCGGAGGGAAGGTCGGGATCATGACCGCTACCCAGCAGCATGCCACCGCACGGGGCGATCTCCTCGCCCACACCCCGAAGGACCTGTTCATCGACGGCGACTGGGTCCCGGCCACGGGTGGGGCCACCTTCGAGGTGCGGGACCCGGCGAACGGGGAACTCCTCTGCGAGGTGGCCGACGCCTCGCCCGCGGACGCGACGGCGGCCCTCGACGCCGCCGTCGCCGCGCAGGCCTCCTGGGCGGCCCACCCGCCGAGGGAACGCGGGGAGGTCCTGCGCCGGGCGTTCGAGGAACTCATGCGCCGCCAGGAGGAGCTGGCCGTCCTGATGACGAGGGAGAACGGCAAGCCCCTCGCCGACGCGCGCGGCGAGATCGCCTACGCGGCGGAGTTCTTCCGCTGGTTCTCCGAGGAGGCGGTCCGCATCGACGGCGGCTACCAGGTCGCACCCAACGGGGCCAGCCGGTTCCTGGTCATGCGGCAACCGGTCGGCCCGTGCATCTTCGTCACGCCGTGGAACTTCCCGATGGCGATGGGGACCAGGAAGATCGGCCCGGCCATCGCCGCCGGTTGCACGATGGTGATCAAACCCGCCCACCAGACGCCGCTGTCGATGCTGGCCCTGGCGGGGATCCTCAAGGACGCGGGGCTGCCCCCCGGGGTGCTCAACGTCGTGCCGGCGACGGACGCGGGTGGCGTGGTGGAGCCGCTCATCCGCGACCCCAGGGCGCGGAAGATCTCCTTCACCGGCTCCACCGCGGTGGGACGCCGGCTCATCGAGCAGTCCGCCCAACAGGTGCTCCGGGTGTCGATGGAACTGGGCGGCAACGCCCCGTTCGTCGTCTTCGACGACGCCGACCTCGACGCCGCGGTGGACGGTGCCATGACCGCCAAGATGCGCAACATGGGTGAGGCCTGCACCGCCGCCAACCGCATCTACGCCCAGCGGGGCGTGGCGGAGGAGTTCGGCCGACGCCTGGCCGAGCGGATGAGCGCGCTGCGACTCGGCCCCGGCGTGGAGGACAGCACCCAGGTCGGCCCCCTGATCGACGCCAGGGCCCAGGAGAAGGTCCTCACCCTGGTACGGGACGCCGTCGACCGGGGCGCCAGGGTCGTCGTGGGCGGCGACGTGCCCACCGACGAACGCCTGCGGTCCGGCCACTTCTTCACCCCGACGGTGTTGCGGGACGTGCCGTGGGAGGCCCGGATGTCCTCGGAGGAGATCTTCGGCCCGGTGGCCCCGATCTCGACGTTCGACACCGAGGAGGAGGCGTTGGCGGCCGCGAACAACACCGAGTACGGCCTCGTCAGCTACGTCTACACCCGGGACCTCGCCAGGGGCCTGCGCATGGCCGAGGGCCTGGAGACGGGCATGGTGGGGCTGAACCAGGGCCTGGTGTCCAACCCGGCGGCGCCGTTCGGGGGCATCAAGCACTCGGGTGTCGGCCGCGAGGGCGGCCACACCGGGATCGACGAGTTCCTGGAGACGAAGCTGGTCAACATCGGCTTCTGAGCGGGCGGGGACCCTGACGGCGGGCAGCTGTCCTCCCGCCCGGGTCCCCTCCCCGACTGCCCCCGCCCTGGCGACCCCGCCGGGCCTCCCTCGGCGTGCTCCCACCGGTCGTCACTCGTCCTGGCCTGCCAGCCCGGTCGCCCCCGGTGCGCGTTCCGCCCCGGCTCGAGGAGGAGCTCCTCGGGGTGTGGCCCCGGCATGGCCACAGGGGTATCGGCCTGGCGGCGCGGGGCCGGACGTTCGAGCAGGGCTCGGCCAGACCACCGGCGAAGCTCAGGACGCGCTCGTCAGACGCTCCACGGCCTCGGTCATGTGGGCTTCCAGCCGCTCCAACAGCAGCTGTTCGTCCCCCTGTTCGATGGCGTCCACCAGCAGGCGGTGCTCCTCGACGGTGTCCCCGGACGGTCGGTAGGTCTCCTGGAGCGCGGTGAGGCACATCCTCGTCTCCACCAGCAGGGTCTGCGCCATGCGCTCCAGCCGCTGGCTCCCCGACACGGCGACCAACCGCTGGTGGAACAGCTGGTCCGCGTCGCTGAAGGCGACCCGGTCGTCGGCCGCCGCAGCGGCCACCATCCGCTGGTGGGCGGAGGTCAGCTCCGCCACGGCGAGGGCGCGGTCGCCCCGCATGATGAGCTGGCAGGCCGCTCCCTCCACCGCCAGCCTGGCCGTGTAGACGTCCCTGATCTCCTCCTCGTCCAGGGTGCTGACGAAGAGGCCCCGGTGCGGTTCGCTGCGCAGCAGCCCCTCCTGCACCAGCCGCTGCATGGCCTCGCGCAGCGGCCCACGGCTCACACCCAGCCGGTTGGCCAGGTCGATCTCGCCCAGTTGGCTGCCCGGCGCGAGTCCGCCGTGCATGATGGCCTCCCGCAGCCGTTCCGCGACGATCTCCGCCGTGGACCTGCGCGCGAGTGGCGCGATTCCGCCCGGTGTCGTGTCCTCCGTCAGGCTGACCACGTCACCCTCTCCTCCCCACCGGGCGGTCGTCCCCGCCCGGCCTCACTGCGTGACAGGCTGGGATCTGGACAGCGCCCCCAGCCCGGCGGTGGCCGTCCGCCCGGCCAACCGCAGTCCTTCCCACACGCTCACCTGGTTGGCGGTGAGCACGGGTTTCCCGAGCCGCTCGTCCAGCCGGTCCAGCAGCCTCGCGGTGTGCAGGGCGGTGTCGGGCACCAGGACGGCCTCGGCGTCGGCGTGGTCGTTGGCCGCCACGAAGTCGAGGACGTCGTCCTCCCCCAGGGTCCCCACCTCGGCCGCCGTCACGATGCCCCTGCTCGTGAGGCTGAGCGCCCGCACCCCGGCGCGGCCGAGGAACTCCACGAACCGCTCCGCGACGTCGGCGGGATAGGTCGCCGCCACGGCGACCCGGCCGATCCCGAGTGCCCGGGCGGCCCGGACGAACGCGAACGAGGTGCTGGAGGCGGGGACGCCCGCCGCCACCGCGAGCTTCTCCACCTGCGCGTGGGCTCCCTCCCACCCGAAGACGAAGCTCCCCGAGGTGCAGGCCCACACGACCGCGTCGGGGGCGTGCTCGGCGAGCAGGGCGGCACCGTCGGCGAGGACGTCCTCGCCTCCGACGTCGAGCAGGGCGTCGACCCGATGGGCGTCCTCGCGCATCAGGGTGTGCACCAGGGGAAGCCGCACTCCGCCTCCCAGCTGGTCCTCCAGCCTCGGGTAGTCGTCCTCGGCGCTGTACCCCGGGTAGAGAATGCCGACCGTCACGGTCACGAACGCACCTCCGGTTGTCTCGACGCGCCCCTCCGGGGCGACGGGTGGTCTCCAGCTGCCGACACCCGGTGTCGTTCCGAGGGGAATGACACCCACCACGGGAATTGTCGACAATCCTACACTTCGCGGTGCCGGGTCGCCCGGATCAGGCGGCCGACATGTGACTGGAGCGGATCAACCGCTGGTCCTCGGCCGCCGCGCTCCGCCCCAACAGGCGGAGGGCACCCCACATCGTCACCTGGTTGGCGGTCAGGACGGGCTTGCCGAGGATGCGCTCCAGCAGGGGGATCACATCGTAGGTGGGCACGTTGGTACAGCTGACGAAGACGGCTTCGGCGTCCGGCCGGTCGACGAGCCGGACGATCTCGACGACCTCCTGGTAGGAGACCTTCCAGATCTGGCCCAACAACCCGAGCCCCTGGCAGGACACGGCACGCACGCCGAACTCGTCCAGGAACGAGACCAGGCGTTCGTTGATGCTGTCCACGTAGGGGGTGGCCACCGCGAGGCGGGAGACCCCGAGCACGGACAACGCCTCGACCAGCGCTCCGGAGGCGGTGACGGCCGCCGGAGCGCCGGCCTCGAGCATGATCGAGGTCAGGGCGTGTTCCCCCCGCGCGCCGTTGACGAAACTCCCCGAGGTGCAGGCGTAGGCCAGCACCTTCGGCTCGGGGGCGAGCAGGTCGCGGGCGGCACGGTGGACGGCCTCCTCGTCGCTGATCATCGTGGCCATCTCCACCGTCACCGGGACCGGGACGAACGGCACCCGGGTCAGGTGGAGGGTCGCCTCGGGAGGAACCCACCGCCACAACTCGCGGTCGAGCGCGAAATCGAAGGGGGCGACGACGCCGATCCCGTCGTGCAGGAATGGACCGCCGACAGCCCCGAGACCCTCGGGCGGCACTTCGGACCCACCGTCAACCCGCGTGGCGCCGGTAGATGAGCCGCTCGCCGATGCTGCCGGATCTCCACACGTCGTGGCACGCCTCGGCCATCAACGGCAGGCCCTCGACGATGGTGGCGTACACGTTGCCGGGCACCCAGCCCACGTCGCCGTTGAGCAGGAGGTTGTTGCGCCCGTAGAAGATCGCGAGGTCGATCACCCCCGGCAGGTGGTCGATGCCCTTCTCCTCCTTGAAGTCCCGGTCGAGCATGCCTCCGGGGAAGGCGAAGTACACGACATCCCCCGGGATCGGCGTGACCGTCGGGTTCTCCAGTCCCGGCTCCACCTCGGCGAAGTGGGGCACCATCGTGTAGACCTCGTTGCGCGCGTACTTGGCGTGGTGGATGTCCCCGGACTGGGGCAGCGCCTCCCAGACGGCCGCGCAGGTACGAGGGGCGTCCTTCTCGAGCAGTTCGGCGACGCAGGACACTCCGCGCTTCGCGAGCTCGATCGACATGTACTTCGGCATACCAGAACCTCCGGGCGGTGGAGACGGGACTCGGTTGGGAGGTGGTGCGCGACGACCGGCGTTGTCTCGTCGTGGTCTCCGCGTGCCCGTTGCGGTGTACCCCGTGGTGCCTGTGCGGATTGTTGACAATCCTACGAGCGGTTTCTAGCGTGTCAATGGCTACCGCCGACATGTCGGCTCTTTACGGCGAACGGACGAATGCGCCGCCGGCACCGGCAGCCGAAGTGAGGGGGTCACGCCGCGATGTCTCCGCACCCACCGGTCATCACGGTCCTGCACGGGTCGGACGTCCCACCCGACCTCGCCCCGGTCCGCCCGCTGGCGGCCGAGGTCCGGGCGGCCGACGGGCCGGCGGAACTGGCCGAGCTGCTGCCCGGCACCGAGGTGCTCTTCGTCTGGGACTTCAACTCCGACGCGCTGGCCGAGCACTGGTCCCGCGCCGACCGCCTGCGCTGGGTCCACACGGCCAGCGCCGGGGTGGACCGCATGATGTTCCCCGCCCTGGTCGAGAGCGAGGTCCTGCTCACCAACTCGCGGGGGGTCTTCGACCAGCCCATGGCCGAGTACGTCCTCGGGCTGCTGCTCGCCTTCGCCAAGGACCTGCCCACCACCCTCCAGCTCCAGGGCCGACGGCGGTGGCGGCACCGGGAGACCCGCCGGTTGGCCGGCAGTCACGCCGTCGTGGTGGGCACCGGCCCCATCGGACGGGCCATCGGCAGGCTGCTCACCTCGGCAGGGGTCGTCGTGACCGGAGTCGGGCGGAGGGGCAGGGACTCCGACCCCGACCTCGGCCGGGTACACCCGTCGAGCGAACTGGCGGCCCTGCTCCCCGACGCCGACCACCTCGTGCTCGCCGCCCCGCTGACCGAGGCCACCCGGGGCCTGGTGGGAGCGCGAGAACTGGCCGCGCTCGGGCCCGAGGGTGTCCTGGTGAACGTGGGACGTGGCCCGCTGGTGGACCAGCGCGCCCTGGAGGAGGCCGTGGTCGCCGGGGCGATCGGCGGAGTGGCCCTCGACGTCTTCGAGGAGGAACCGCTGCCCGCGCACTCCCCCCTGTGGTCGGCCCCGTCCGTGATCGTCTCTCCCCACATGTCCGGCGACGTGGTGGGATGGCGGGACGAACTGGTCGAGCTGTTCGGCGACAACCTGCGACGTGTCCTCGGTGGACAGGAGCCGCGCAACGTCGTCGACAAGCGGCTCGGGTACGTCTCGACGACGTGATGGAGGTCAGTGGTGGTTAGTGCGGCGGATCTGACCGCGGTGGAGATGCTCTCCGCCTTCCGGACCGGGGAGCTGTCCCCGACCGAGGCCACGGCGGCGGTGCTGGAGCGGATCGAGCGGGTCGATCCCGAGGTCAACGCGTTCTGCCTGGTGGACCCCGAGCAGGCCACCAGGGCGGCCAAGGAGTCCACCGAACGCTGGGCGCAGGGCACGCCGACCGGTCTGGTCGACGGGGTGCCCACCTCGATCAAGGACGTGCTGCTGACCGCGGGCTGGCCGACGTTGCGCGGCTCGCGGAGCGTCTCCCCGGCGCAGTCCTGGACGGAGGACGGCCCCAGCGTCGCCCGGCTCCGGGAGCAGGGCGCGGTGCTGGTCGGGAAGACGACCACCCCCGAGCTGGCCTGGAAGGGTGTCACCGACGGCCCCCTCTACGGCGTGACGCGGAACCCCTGGGACACCGCGCGCACGGCGGGAGGGTCGAGCGGAGGCGGTGCCGCGGCCGTGGCGCTCGGAATGGCGCCGCTGACCGTGGGCACCGACGGCGGCGGCTCGGTCCGCATCCCCGCCAGCTTCTGCGGGGTGTTCGCGCACAAACCCACCTACGGCTGGGTCCCGCACCACCCGCAGAGCCCGTTCGGCACGCTGGCGCACGTGGGGCCGATGACCACCAGCGTCGCCGACGCCGCCCTGCTGCTCGACGTGATCGCCCGCCCCGACACGCGGGACTGGTCGACCGTCCCCCCGCCGGCCACGTCCTTCCTGGAGAGCCTGGACTCCGGCGTCTCCGGCCTCCGGATCGCGTTCAGCCCGACACTCGGGTACGTGCGGGTGGACCCGGAGGTCAGCGCGCTGGTCGCGGCGGCCGCCCGGGTGTTCGAGGAGCTGGGAGCCGAGGTGGAGGAGGTCGACCCCGGCTTCACCGACCCCGTCGCCGAATTCCACACGCTGTGGTTCGCCGGCGCCGCCAAGTCGGTCGAGCACCTCACCTCGGAGCAGCGGGCGGAACTCGACCCCGGGCTCCGGGAGATCACCGAGCGCGCGGCGGCGTACTCGGCCGGCGACTACCTCGACGCGATCGCCAGGCGAGCGGCCCTGGGCGCGGTGATGGGCCGGTTCCACGAACGCTACGACCTGCTGCTGACACCCACCATGCCCATCCCGCCGTTCGAGGCGGGGCTGGAGGTACCGCCCGGGTGGCCGGGTGACCGGTGGACGAGCTGGTGCCAGTTCACGTACCCGTTCAACATGACCCAGCAGCCGGCGGCCAGCGTGCCGTGCGGGTTCACCTCCGACGGCCTGCCGGTGGGCCTCCAGGTGGTGGGCGGCCGGTACACCGACCACCGGGTGCTCGCCGCGTGCCACGCCTTCGAGGGGGCGCGTCCCTGGCGGGACCGCCGCCCACCGCTCGTCTGACCAGCCCGGGGCCGGCCGCGGGCGGGCGTCCAGTCCCCCGCCCGGCTCAGGGGCGCCCGTCTTGCGGGACCGCCTTGTCGTGGCCCTCCCCCGGCGTGGTCAGAGGCGGCTCATGACGTGCTTGAAGCGGGTGTAGTCGTCCAGGCCGTGCCGGGAGATCCCGGTGCCGTGCCCGGAGTGGCGGAACCCGCTCTGCGGCATCTCGGCCACCACGCTGCCGTGGTTGTTGATCCAGACACACCCGAAGGAGAGCAGGCTCGACAGGCGCACCGCCCTGCCGTGGTCGCGGGTCCACACACTCGCGGCACCGCCGTACCGGACGCCGTTGGCCCAGCCCACCGCCTGGTCGGTGTCGGTGAACCGCTGGAGGGTGACCACCGGCCCGAAGATCTCGTTCTGCACGGTCTCGTCGTCCTGGTCGACGCCGGCGACGACGGTGGGCTCGAAGAAGTACCCGGGCTGGTCGGACCGAACGCCGCCGGTGAGGACCGTGGCGTGCTCGGGGAGGCGGTCGAGCACCCCCTCGACCTGCTCGACCTGGTTCTCGTTGTTCAGCGGACCGTAGAAGGCGTCCCGTACGCTGGGCGGGCCGACGCGCAGGCCACGCACCTCGTGCACGAACGCCGCGACCAGCTCGTCGTAGATCTCGTCGGCCACCAGGATGCGGGCCGCGGCCAGGCAGTCCTGCCCCGCGTTCGCGAAGGCCGCCCTCGCCAGCTCGGCGGCGACCAGGGGAACGTCGACGTCCTCGAACACCAGCGCGGGTGCCTTCCCACCCAGCCGCAGGTGGACACGCTTCAGGTCCGCCGCGGCGGAACCCGCGACCTCCATGCCGGAGCGCACCGCCCCGGTCAGCGACACCAGGCGGGGGACCTCGTGCGCCACCATGGCCCGCCCGGTGTCCCGGTCACCGCAGATCACGTTGAGGACCCCGGGCGGCAGGGCCTCGGCGGCCCGCTCGGCCAGCATCACGCTGGTCAACGGGGTCGTCTCCGCGGGTTTGAGGACCACCGCGTTGCCAGCCGCGAGCGCCGGCGCCACACCCGCCGCGGCCAGGAACATCGGGTGGCTGTGCGGCATCATGTGCGCGCACACGCCGAGCGGCTCGCTGCGCAGCAGGGAGGAGTGCCCCCGCTGGTACTCGCCAGCGGCGACGCCGTCGAGGACGCGGGCGGCTCCGGCGAAGAACCGGATGTGCTCGACGGCGAGCGGGAGTTCCCGCTCGGCGACCTGGCGGGCCGGCTTGCCCGTGTTGGCGCACTCGGCCGCGACGAACTCGTCGGCGGCTCCCTCCACCAGGTCGGCCCACCGCAGGAGAGCGCGCTGGCGTTCCTGGGGAGTGGTCGCGGCCCACCCGGTGTGCGCGTTCTCGGCGCGGCGCATGGCCGTGTCCACGTCGTTCCACCGGCTGATCGGCGCTGACCCGAACTCGGCTCCGCTGCTGGGGTCCACGAGCGTGGTCCGCTCGGTTCCCTCCACGCCGGTCGCCTCACCGGCGACGAAGTTGGCCACACTCGCTGGGAGTTCCACCGCACACCCCTCCGCACGCGGGCCCACACCCGCCTCAGGCACGTGTCGCGTCGTCCGGGCCCGCGCTCCCGCCCGTGCGGACGGGCCCTCCTACTCCGTTCCGCCCGCCGCCTTGCGCACCGCCTCCGCGAAGATCGCCAGGTCGTCCCCGGCGTGGGCGAGGCGCTCGGCGACCGCGCTGGCGTGCCCGGAGAGGTCTCCACCGTATCCGGTGCTGCGCAGCCAGTGGGTGAGTCCGTCCAGACCGACGGCGGCACCGGCGACGGCGCCCGTCAGGCCGTCGACGATCCGCTCGACGTCGGCCAGGGTGTGCGGGGCGCTCGAGTCGCCGAGCTGGTCTCCCAGCTGACGGGCGGCCTCGCCCACCTCCTGCGCGATCTCGGCGGGCGGCACCGCGTCGTGG
>NZ_AGVX02000427.1 GCF_000239155.1 Actinoalloteichus spitiensis RMV-1378 | reverse complement strand
GGTGGCGGGCGACGGGTGGGGGTGAGGTCGACGGCGAGCCTGGCGTGGTCGCCGAGCCGGAACCGGGCCTCGGCCCACTCCTCCGTCGCGACCAGCTGTTCCTCCTCCCACGCCGACGCGGCCGCCACGGCGGGGGGTTCCGCCGCCAGGTCCGCCAACGCCGGCCCCCGCCACATCGCCAGTGCCTCCCCGAGCCGGGTGGCGCGGACTCCGGGGTCCCCGGCCGCGCGGGCCTCGGCGGTCAGGCTCCGGAACCGCGCCAGGTCCAGGTCGGACGCGGCGACGGCCAGCAGGTAGCCGGGGGGTTGGCGGACGACGAGGGCACCCGCGCCCGGTTCCGCCCGCTCCAGGGTGCGGCGCAGCTGGGACACCTTGGTCTGGACGGTGTTCACCGGGTTGCCGGGGGGACGACCGCGCCACAACCGCTCGACGAGCGTGCTGGTCGGCACCGGGCGGCCCTCGCCGAGCAGGAGCAGCGCCAGCAGGAGCCGGACCTTCGCCTCGGGCACGGTGACCGCCGCGCCCGCGTCCGTCCACACCGCCAACGGCCCCAACACCCCGAATCGCACCAGTGGACCCTAGCCGCCGGGCCCGTCACGGCCGGGTCGTGCGCGCACCGGCGGGGTTTCGTGCGAGCGGGCGGCCAGGGTGGTCCCCACGCCGGGGAGGGCACCACCGGCCAGGGCTGGCCGGGTGCGGTGTGGACAGCGCGGCCCACCGCCCTCCCCGCGAACCGACAGCCGAACGACGAGGACGAGGACCGACCAATGAGTGACGAGCCGAGCACACCGGCCCCGGTGACCCTGATCGGACTGGGCCCGATGGGCCGGGCGATGGTGCGGAGCCTGCTGCGCGCGGGACATCCGGTGACGGTGTGGAACCGCACGGCGAGCCGGGCCGACGAGCTGGTGGCCGAGGGGGCGGCACTGGCGGCCAGCCCGGCCGAGGCCCTCGCGGCCAGCGAGGTCGTCGTGCTGAGCCTGACCGACTACCAGGCCATGTACGACGTGCTGGAACCGGCGACCAGCGCCCTGGCGGGGCGGACGCTGGTGAACCTGAGTTCGGACACCCCGCAGGTGACCAGGGAGGCCGCCCGCTGGGCGGAGGGCCACGGCGCCCGGTTCGTCACCGGTGGGGTCATGGTGCCGGCCGTGATGGTCGGCACCGACGCCTGCTACGTCTACTACAGCGGCGACCGGGCGGTCGTCGAGCGGCACGAGCCGACGCTGGCCGCCATCGGGGAACCCCGGTACGTCGGGCCGGACCCGGCTGCCGCCCAGCTGTTCTACCAGGCCCAGCTGGCGGTGTTCCTCACCGCGCTGGCCGGGCTCCTCCAGGGCACCGCGATGGTGCGGTCCGCCGGGGTGAGCGCGGCCGACTTCGTCCCCCAGGCGTTCGGGACGCTCACCCAGATCCCGGCGATGGTCGCCGGGACCGACGAGGAGCTCGACTCCGGTTCCTACCCGGGAGACCAGGCCACCGCGACGATGATGGGCGCCACCGCCGACCACATCGTCCGGACCAGCGCCGCGCTGGGCCTGGACCTCGCGCTGCCCGGCGCCGTGCACTCCCTGTACGAGCGGGCGATCGCCGCCGGTCACGGCGGGGACAACTGGACGAGCCTGTTCGAGGTCGTCAGGGGCACCCCGGCCTGAGCGGCACCAGCTGCGCGGGCACCACCGGCGGGCCGTGGGGAGGGCGGGGTCGGCGGCCGGGGCGTGG
>NZ_AGVX02000428.1 GCF_000239155.1 Actinoalloteichus spitiensis RMV-1378 | reverse complement strand
GGGGGGGGGGGGGCCTGCCGCTCGCCCTGGTGGCGGCCGCCGCGGTGGTCGCCGTCGCGGACGGGTGGCGTGATCTGCTCGTCTTCATACGCGACACCTGTTCACCTCGGTTCTCGCCGCATTCTGTCGAGGAAAGCGGCGAGTTAGCCGGAAGATGACGGGGTTTCCCGTTTCCCAGTTGGCGTGGCGCCGGGCAACCCCCGGTAACCGGTAATGCCGAACGGTTGTCGCGCTGGTGGTCGGGGAACGCGAAAGCCCCCAACCGGGGGAATTGGTTGGGGGAGTGGGTGGACCTCGTTCCGGTGTCGCGCACCCGGTTTCGGTTGTGCGGCACACCGGTTCCGGGACTCGCGCGGGTATCCGTCGGGGGTCGGCGCGTGGACCGGCACCGGTGGGACGGAGCCGGAACGTGGGGGAAGGCACGGCCGCGCGTCGTCCTCGTCAGGCGGCGGCCGTGCCTGCCATGTCGGGAGTGCTGTTCGCCGAGCTGTGCCACGACCCGGGGGCCCGGCAGGGGGTTGCCGCGCACCTCCGGCCGGCGAGCATCGGCCCGGTGGTGGGGGATCAGGATCGGACCGGCCGCGAGCGCACGTCCCGGCCGGTGCGTTCCGAGGCGGCGAACGGAGCCGCCGAGCACCCCGCCGGTGACCATCCCGCCGGGTTCCGTGCTCGGCCTGGCGGAGGTCCGGGCCTAGCGGTGGGCCGGCGGTGTTCGAGGTGGTCCTCGCCGTGTCCCGGGTGGGGTGCGGGGGCGCGGACGGGGATGAGGCCGCCCCGAGGACCGTTCGCCCGGTCACGGTCGAGTGGCCGCGGTGGCTGGCCGCCCTGAGGCCGAGGCGCCGGCGGCTCCAGCGGCGGTGCCCTCCCGAGTGGACCACCGTCCGGGGAGAACGGGTTCCGCCTCGGACCGGCGCCGCCGTGCTGGCTCGACGCCGAACGGCCGCGCGCGGGCGGACGAACCCTCGACCGGGTGTGGTCGTCGTTCAACCCGAACGACATCCCACCGCCTCCCGGGTGCGCCGCCCCGGGCGGTCCCGGGGCGAGGGGGTCCGCGCGATGCCTGGCCCCACGCCGGGCACGGCCCGAATCCGCCGAGCGTTCCGCCACCGGCGACATCCCGTCCCGGTGCGACGGGCGGGAACGCCGGTGCGGGACGGCGCGAGGCCCGCGTGTCGCCGACGAGCGGATCCTCCGCGCCGAGGCCCGGGCGGACCGCGAACGCGAGTCGCTCGGCCGACGGCCCCTGGGCGCCTGTTCGGACGGTCACGCCGATCGCCGGCCGTGCCGCCGGATCTCGCGGCTACCGGCGTCGGCTCGTCGAGAGGCCGCCTCCTGGGCGCGTGGCACGAGCCCGTCCCGCCCGGACCTGAGGTGTTCCACGTGGGTCGGCGGGGCCGAGCCCGGGCTATCGGTGGTGCTGGGCCGGCCGTGGCGGGCGCGTGGTGGGGCGGCCATGGTGGGACCGCCCTCCTCTCACGGGTGAGTGGTGGTGGAGGACGAGAAGGCGGACGTCGTCTCCCCGGGGGCAGCTCCGCGGCGGCGACTGGTGGCCGGTCGGGCTGGTCCCGCCGACCGGTGCTCGTCCCCCGCGTGGCGTGCCCGGCTCGGCGGTGTCGTTCCGGGACGACGGCCCCCGGGCTGGTGTGGGGCCGACCGGTTCTCCGACCCGGTGGCGGCCGGGTCGGAGAACGCCGGTCCCTGAGGGCGCCCGTGGTGCGCGTCCCACCCGGACCACCTCACGGCGGTGGGGGCCGGGAACGCGACTCCGGCGGGCGCGGGTGGGGTGGGTTCATCGCGGAGTCCTCTCCCGAACCCGGTTCGGGGAGTCCCACTCCTCGTCGCCGGGAACCCCTGGTCCCACCAGGATCATCGACCAGTGGTCGGGGTCGCCCTCGAGGCGCACCGGCACCAGGGCCCGGCGGCGGTCACCCCGCACGTCCCACCGGCGGGGGCGGAGCCGCATCGGCACCGCCTCGCCCCGCTCCTGCGCCTCGAAGTGCACCGCCCTGGCGCGACGCCACCAGACGACGGTGCGCACCGAACCCAGCAGCAGCATCGCGAACGCTCCGGCCAACCCGACCTGGTAGGCGTGTTGCACCGACAGCGAGCGGCTCATGTCCAGCAGCACCCCGATGAGCAGGGTGGACGAGGCCGTCGCCAGGTGACCGCCCACGTTGGCCAGCCCGATCGCGGTGCCCATCTGCCGCATCGGGTTGTAGTCGCGGATCAGGGCGAAGGCGACGGCGGTGATCGGGCCGCCGCTGGCGAACACCAGGAACGCCACGCACGCCAGCATCGCCGGTGGCGTGCCGTCGGGCCACAGGGTCAGCAGCAGCATCCCGGTGATGCTCAGGGCGAGGTAGGCCAGCACCCACCACATGCCCGACTCGGGGCGGAGCCGCATGCTGGCACCGATGATCGGCCCGCCAACCACTCCGGTGAAGACGAACAGCCCGATGACCATGCTCGCCGTCGCCGAACTCAGTCCCAGCGACTCGACCAGGTAGGAGTATCCCCACAGCAGGCCGAGCATCCCGGGGAGCATGCCGGTGGAGAAGTGCACCCAGAACGCCAGGCGCGTGCCCGGGATGCGCCACACCTGGGGGAACTGCCGGAACACCGAGGTGGCGTCGACCCGTTCGCCCTGGGGCTCGGAGCTGTCCTCACCGAGCCGGCCGGGCCGCATCACCACGCCCACGACCACGGAGTACCCGAGCGTCCCCAGGCCGAGGAGCAGGAAGGTGGTGGTCCACCCGGCGTAGCCCAGGGCGAGGGCGAGGGGCACGGTGGCGATGACGCCACCCAGGGCGCCCAGCGCGTTGGACATCGCCACCACGAGCGCGTAGTTGCGGGCGGTGAAGTGGACGGCGATGGTGCGCAGCAGCGCGACCCAGGTCAGGGAGTCACCGACTCCGACGGTGACCCGGGAGAACAGCGCCAGCGGGTACGAGGTCCCGAGGGCGAACAACACCTGGCCCACGCCCATCAGCAGCACCGAGGCGACCAGCACCCGCTTGGGGCCGAACCGGTCGACGAGGAGGCCAGCGGGGATCTGCATGATCGCGTAGACGATCAGGTGCAGCACGGTGAAGGTGGCCAGCGCGCTGGAGCTGATCGCGAATCTCTCGCTCGCCATCGGGCCCGCCACTCCGAGCGAGCCGCGGTGTAGGACGGCGGCGAGATAGACGACGACGGCAACCGCCCAAATCAGCCACGCCTGCCGTGAAGCACGGTCGGCCGACACAGTGACCTCCAGTGAAAACGAATTCGGGAGCGGGAGACAGCGCCCCATTACCCGGGGAAGCGCACCCGCCCCCGCTGGTCGGAGCGTGAAATTCCGATTACTGAGAGCGACACTATCGCCTCTTTTCCCTGTTTCTTGGCGACGGCGAGATCGACACTCGTTCGTGCTACCGCGCGGCCGTCGCGTTTCCCGCCTCGGAGTGAAGATCGACTTGCGGAAATCCGGAGCGTGCTCGCCGGTTCGCCGCCGGCCGCGGAACGGTCACCGCGGAACGGGGTGAACTGCCTGCGCAGCACTGGGCGAGCGGTGCGGTCGCAAGGGGAGTGACCAGCCGCGACACCGCGGCTGGCTCCCCGGAGGGACGGGTCGTCCTGGTGTGGTGACACTCCGCTTCCTCCGCAGGTCACCGCCGGTACCGCTGGTTCCCCGATCGGGTAGGAAAGCAATTGTGGACGAGTTCGATGCCGCCGAAGGGGTGATGTTGCGCCAGGGGATGGTCCCTGTCGGAAAACGTGAGAAGACTCCGGAGTGGCGCGGGTTCGCGGCGATGTGATTTGTGTCGATCTTAATCGGTACACCCTTTGTTGGTGGTTAGGAATCAGTTCACGTCGGGTATGGGGGTCTGTTTGCCGCCCGGACGGGCGGCATTCACCGGCCCGGCGCGCGACGGCGCGCCCGGTGACCGCGCGGCCTCGCCCCCGCCGGTTCGGCGCGG
>NZ_AGVX02000429.1 GCF_000239155.1 Actinoalloteichus spitiensis RMV-1378 | reverse complement strand
CGGCCGCCGGGGCGGGCGGCGGTGCGGCCGGGGGCGGGTCAGCGTTCCGGCACGGTGGCCAGTCGGGGCTCCGGGGCGTTCTCCTGACTGGGGACGTCGTGGTCGGCGGCCGGGGTGATCACGGAGGTCTCGATGCGGGTCACGTCGGAGTGCAGCGTGGTCAGCACCGCCCCCAGCAGGATTCCGACGACCGCGGAGGTGATGAGCGCCGCAGCGCTGATCACGTAGAAACGTAGACCCATGCCCGACCTCCCCAGTGAGTTCCGGTGACCGTGCGGTCGCTCTAGGTAAGACATCGTCACCCCGTCAGGCGGCGACGGCTACTCGAGTCCGCGACTACCCCCGGGTGGGTCACCCGCAAACGTCGTGCTGGAAGGGCTGGTCGCCGACCGTCACCCCGCGCCGGGGGCCCGCGAGCGCATCCACCGCGCCCACGCAGGGGGAGACGCCGGCCTCCGCCGGCGGCGCCGCGTCCGCCGCGCCGGGTGCGGCGGAACCCCGTACCCACCCCGCCGCCGATCACTCCCCGAGAACACGAAAGGGGGGCATCGCGTCGGCCGGGTGAACCCGGTGGTGGCACTCTGCCCATCTGGTAGGCAGCGGAGTGAGACGGAACGGGCGCCTGGGGCGGATGGTGCGCCGGGTGGACGGTCGCGACGTCGTGGCAGGCGCCGCCCCGCCGCACCAGCGCGCCGACCGCCCACCCCGGGCCGCGCTCCACCCGGGTCGCCACACCAGCGCGGGAAAGGCGGCGCCCGTCACTCCCGCGTCACCACCACGTCCGCTACCGGACAGATAGGGTCCGCATTCGTGAAAGCTGTGCGTCGCTTCACCGTCCGAGCTCACCTGCCCGAGCCCCTGCGCGCCCTGGGCACCCTGGCCACGAACCTGCGCTGGACCTGGCACCCGCCGACCCAGGACCTGTTCGCCTCGATCTCCCCCCGGGCCTGGGCGACGGTGAAGGGCGACCCGCTGCGGCTGCTCGGCGAGGTGCGGGCGGAACGCCTGGAGCAGTTGGCCCGGGACGAGAACTTCCTCTCCCAGACCCGCGCCCTCGACGACGACCTGCGCCGGTACCTCACCGAGCAGCGCTGGTACCAGCGCCGCCAGGAGGAGCTGGGTGACCTGCCGGCCGCCGTCGCCTACTTCTCAATGGAGTTCGGCGTCACCGAGGCGCTGCCGAACTACTCCGGTGGGCTCGGCGTGCTCGCCGGCGACCACCTGAAGGCCTGCTCCGACCTGGGCGTCCCCCTGGTGGCCGTGGGCCTGCTCTACCGGTCCGGCTACTTCCGCCAGTCGCTGTCGCCGGACGGGTGGCAGGTCGAGCACTACCCGCTGATCGACCCCCGCGCGCTGCCCCTCGAACAGCTCACCGACGCCGAGGGCGCTCCCGTCCTGGTGCGGGTGGCGATGCCCCGGGGCCGCGTGCTGCGCGCGCGGATCTGGCAGGCACGGGTCGGGCGGGTGCCGCTGCTGCTGCTGGACACCGACCTGCCCGAGAACGAGCCGGAGCTGCGCGGCATCACCGACCGGCTCTACGGGGGCGACCAGGACCACCGCATCCAGCAGGAGATCCTGGCCGGGATCGGCGGGATGCGGGCGGTCCGCGCCTACTGCCAGCTCACCGGCCACCCCCAACCCGAGGTGTTCCACACCAACGAGGGGCACGCCGGTTTCCTCGGCCTGGAACGCATCCGGGAACTCACCGAACAGGAGGGTCTGGACTTCGACCAGACCCTCGCCGCCGTCCGCGCCGGAACGGTCTTCACCACCCACACCCCCGTCCCGGCCGGCATCGACCGGTACCGGGTCGACATGGTCCGCCACTACTTCGGCGACGGCGGCGACCACGACCTGCTGCCCGGTGTCAGCACCCGGCGGGTCCTCGCGCTGGGCGCCGAGGACAACCCGAACATGTTCAACATGGCCAACATGGGGCTGCGGCTCGCGCAGCGGGCCAACGGGGTGTCCCAGCTCCACGGCCGGGTCCTGCGGGACATGTTCCGGGGGCGGTGGCCCGGGTTCGACGCCGAGGAGGTGCCGATCACCTCCGTCACCAACGGTGTGCACGGCCCGACCTGGTCGGCCCGGGAGATCAACCGGCTCTTCGGGGACGCCGACTCCGCGTTGGAACACGCCAGCAGGCTGCGCGGGGTCGAACCGATCACCGACGCGTTGCTGTGGGAGATCCGCTGCACCCTGCGGGAACGGCTCGTCGCCGAGGTGCGGCGGAGGCTGCGGGACGCCTGGCTGCACCGGGGAGCGTCCGAACTGGAACTGGACTGGACCGAGTCGGTGTTCGACCCGGACGTCCTCACCATCGGCTTCGCCCGCCGCGTCCCCACCTACAAGCGGCTGACGCTGATGCTGCGCGACCCGGACCGGCTGCGGTCCATCCTGCTCGACCCGGACCGGCCGGTGCAGCTCGTGGTGGCCGGCAAGTCCCACCCCGCCGACGAGGGCGGCAAGGCGCTGATCCAACAGGTGGTGCGCTTCGCCGACGACCCCGAGGTGCGGCACCGGATCGTCTTCCTGCCCGGCTACGACATGTCCCTCGCCCGGTACCTCTACTGGGGCTGCGACGTGTGGTTGAACAACCCGCTGCGCCCGCTGGAGGCCTGCGGCACGTCCGGGATGAAGGCGGCGCTCAACGGCGGCCTGAACCTGTCCGTGCGGGACGGGTGGTGGGACGAGTTCCAGGACGGTCGCAACGGCTGGTCCATCCCCACCGCCGACGGGGTCACCGACCCCCGACGGCGGGACGACCTGGAGGCCTCCGCGCTCTACCGCTTGCTCACCGACGAGGTGACCCCGTTGTTCTACGAGCGGCGGGAGGACGGCGTGCCGACGCGGTGGATGTCGATGGTGCGCCACACCCTGACCACGCTGGGGCCCAGGGTGCAGGCCAGCCGGATGGTGCGCGAGTACGTCGAGGGCTGCTACCTGCCGGCGGCCCGGTCGGCGGGCACCATGTCGGCCGATGACTACCGGGGTGCCCGGGAGGTGGCGGGGTTCCGCTCCCGCGTGGAGGCCGCGTGGCCGGAGGTGCGGGTGCTGGACAGCGACCTGTCCTACGACGGCGAGTCCGTGCCGCTGCTGGGGGCCGAGGTGACGGTGACCAGCCGCGTCGAGCTGGCCGGGCTGACCGACGAGGACGTCATGGTGCAGGCCGTCGTGGGTCGGGTGGACGAGGACGGCGAGCTGCACGAGGTGGTCACCGCCGACATGCGCAGGACGGAGGACGGTTCCTTCCGGGGCGAGGTGGTGTTGCCGCACGCCGGGGCCACCGGCTACACGGTCCGGGTCCTGCCCCGCCACGGGCTGCTCACCGAACCGGCCGAACTGGGCCTGGTGGTGCTGGCCGGCTGACGTCCCGACGCGCGGCGCGGCCCAGCACGCGGCGGCCCAGCGCGCGGTCGGCTCGCGGGTTCACCGCCCTTCCGGGGGCGCGGCCGCCCTCAGCGGACCGCCCCCACGTCGAGGCGTTCCCGCACGGCCGCGACCCGGGGCCACCAGGCGGCGAGTTCCTCGGCCCGGCCGAGCGCTTCCCGGGCTCCCGCGTTGTCGCCGGCCGCCATCCGGGCCCGGGCGAGGGTGGCCAGGTCGTCCGCGCGGGACAACGGGCCCTGGCTCTGGTCGGCGGCCAGCGCGGCGAGCCGCGCCGAGGCCGCCACGTCCCCGTCGAGCAGGGCGAGCGCGGCACGGGTCCCGTTCAGCCGGTGTTCCGGGTAGCCGAGCCGCACGGCGTCCGACATGGCCCTGCGAGCCACCGGCAGCCCGGTGTCCGGTTCCACCTGGCCGACCTCCACCGCGGACACCGCGAGGCCGGCCAGCCCGGCCAGGGCGAAGGACATCCGGCGGGGATCGTCCCCACCGCGCTGGACCATGCCCATCGTCACCGCCACCGCCTTGGCGTACCGGCCGGTGGCCTCCAGGACGCTGACCTGGCAGGCGGAGGTCGACCACGTCCCCGGCCGCGCCCGCGCCAGCCGGTCGGCGGCCGCGGCGGCCTCGGTCAGCTGACCGGCCAGCACCGCCTCGGTGACCTCCCGGGCGAGCGGGGCCGCCTCCATCTCGGCGAGCCGGGCACCGGAGACCCGGGGCAGGCGGAACAGCAGCCACCCGGTGGAGGTGCTGCCGGCCGTGTCGCGGGGGAGCAGCGCGTGGACGATCCGCGCCACCCCGCCGAGGAGAGCCCCGGTCCACAACGGATCGGGCACACCGAGCAGCGGGAGGGCGGCGGCTGTCGCTCCGGCCAGGGCGGAGCACAGACCCGTCGCCCACAACCGGAGGCGCACCGGGAGCCGGTCCGGGCTGATCGAGACCGACAGCGAGACGGGGACGGCCCGCACCGCGACCACCCGGCGCGGCGTGCTCCACTCCCGGACCAGCCGGCCGACGCCGACACCGACGCGGGTCACCCGCCCGCCGCCGAGCGACGCCCCGAGCAACATGCCCAGCTGGAGCGCGAGGGAGACCCCCAACAGGCCCAGCAGCGCGCCGGACCAGGCCAGCAGGACGGCGAGCACCCCGTCGGCCAGGGTCATCGGCAGCAGCGCCAGCGGGACGAGGACGGCCAGCAGGACCCCTGGGCGGCGCAGCGCGGTGAACGGTCTCACAGGACCGGCACGCTAGCCGGGCCCGCCGCCCCGGTGGTGCGTTTTCGCCCTACTCCTGGGCCGGGGAGCGCGACCGCCCGGACGCCCCCGACCCCCGGGGACGAGCGCCGACGCGCCGACCGGGGGTGACGGTCGAGCCGTCGCACACACACACGAGGTCGGTGGTCACGGGTTCTCCGGCAGGCCCAGGAAGCCACGACCTCGTCGCGGAACCGGCAGGTCGTGGGGTGGCCGCGCGCGGGGCGGAGCAGGGGGACTGGCGGAATCCCTGTGGTGCGGACCACAAGCTGGATACAGTGCCAGAGGGTGAACTGTCGGTCACACCGTAGGCACTGGGGGATTCGCGATGGTGGTTCCGGGTGGACCCGGGAGGGGAGGACCTCCGGGGGGAGGCGGCACTTCCGGCGGATATCCCGCGCCTCCGCCGGGTGCTGGCGGAGGCGGAGGCCAGCACGACCCGAAGGTCCGGGTGGCCAGGATCGGACTCGTCGGCGCGATCGTCACCACGCTGATCACGGCGGTGGCCGGGGTGTTCACGGCGTACTTCGCCGGTCGGGAGGTCGGGGGGAACGAGGCGGCCACCGTCACGGTCACCGAGACGGCCGCCCCCGACCCACCGGCGGTCACGGACACCGGTGCCGGGGGAACGGACGCGGCCGGAGACGAGCAGGGCCGGAACACGGCGGTCGCGGCGGTGGGCGAGATCCGGTTGGTGGACCAGACCGCAGTGGACGGCGGGTACGACTTCGACATCGGGTCCGCGACGGTGCTGCGGCAGGAGTACCCGGACGCGCTGGTGCAGAGCGGACCGTGCGAGGCCGCGATCACCTACAACATCCCGGCGGACGTGGGGGAGTTCCACACCGAGGTGGCCCTCTCGGACAGTTCGCCCAACACCAGCCGCACCCTGTTGACCCAGGTGGATGACGGGCCGGTCGAACGGACGAAGGTCGTCCCGGGAGTGCTGTCCGAGGTGACCGTCGACGTCTCCGCCGGGTTCCGGATCACCCTGGCGGTCGAGGCCGACGACTGCGACTACTGGGATGGCGCCACGTTCACGGTGCTCCCGAACCCGGTCTTCCGGCCCTGAACCGGCCAACCGGCCGGAGGTGGTGCGCCGAGGACGGTTCCCGAGCGCGGTACGACCACGGCGGGCGGTTCGCCGAGGACGCCGCCGTCCCCGCCGTCCCAGGGCTCCGGTGGCTCCGCGCGGGGCCCGGGGGCACGCGCGGAGGGGCCGACCGAGCCCCGCGTTCGCGCCGCACGCCCGGGT
>NZ_AGVX02000430.1 GCF_000239155.1 Actinoalloteichus spitiensis RMV-1378 | reverse complement strand
CCGCCAGCCGGTCGAGAACGGGCCGCCCCCGCGCCGAGCGGGAGCGGCCCTGGGGTCTCACCGCGCCAGCAGGGCGCTGGCCTCCTGCGCGGCAGGGCTCTCGCTGAGCAGGTGGCGCAGGTTCTCCGGCAGTTCCTCGCCGCGACGGCGCACCGCGCCTGCGTACAGCCGACCGGCGCGGTAGGAGGAGCGGACCAGCGGCCCGGCCATGACACCGGTGAAGCCGATCTCCTCGGCCGTCCTGCTGTGCGCGACGAACTCCTCGGGCTTGACCCACCGCTCCACCGGGTGGTGGCGGACGCTGGGCCGCAGGTACTGGGTGATGGTGATGATCTCGCAGCCCGCGTCGTACAGCGACTGGAGCGCCTCGGTCACCTCGTCGGGCTCCTCGCCCATACCCAGGATCAGGTTCGACTTGGTCACCAGACCCGCGTTCCTGGCTTCCGTGATGACCCGCAGCGACCGCTCGTAGCGGAAGCCCGGCCGGATGCGCTTGAAGATGCGCGGGACCGTCTCCACGTTGTGCGCGAGGACCTCGGGCCGGCTGGAGAAGACCTCGGCGAGCTGGTCCGGGTCCGCGTTGAAGTCCGGGATCAGCAGCTCGACACCGGTGCCCGGGTTGAGCTCGTGGATCTGGCGCACGGTCTCGGCGTACAACCAGGCGCCGCCGTCGGGCAGGTCGTCCCTGGCCACTCCGGTGACCGTGGAGTACCGCAGACCCATCGCCTGGACGGACTCGGCGACCTTGCGCGGTTCCGTGCGGTCCAGCGCCGCCGGCCGCCCGGTGTCGATCTGGCAGAAGTCGCACCGGCGGGTGCACTGGTCGCCGCCGATCAGGAAGGTGGCCTCCCTGTCCTCCCAACACTCGTAGATGTTGGGACAGCCGGCCTCCTCGCAGACCGTGTGCAGGCCCTCGCGCCGCACCAGCCCCTTGAGCTCGCGGTACTCCGGACCCATGCGCGCGCGCGTCTTGATCCAGGATGGCTTCTTCTCGATGGGCGTCTGGCTGTTGCGGACCTCAAGTCGCAACAGCTTGCGCCCCTCCGGTGCGACCGTCACACGCCCACCCTACGCGTCGTCGTGCTGTGGTCCACGCCATCCGGTCGAGGACCCGGTGGAGGACGTGGACCTGGCACCCGACCGGCACTCAGCGTGGATCGGGCGTCACTCCGGTGAGCGTCGCCGTGAGGTCCCACAGCTCGGCCGCGACCCGGGTGTCCTGGGCGGCGGCGGTCGAGGACACCTTCTTCGGACCGCCCCTGGCCTCGCCGGGGCCGTCGGGGCCGTAGTAGTCACCGGAGCGCACGTCCGGCATCGTCGCCGCGTACAGCTGCGGCGCGGCACCGTCGGCGACGGGCTGGTTCACCACCCGGTTGAGCAACCCCCACCCCTTCTCCATCCAGGAGCTGCCCCGGGCCCTGGCCATGTTGCCGCCGAGGTCGGTGGCCGTCACACCCGGGTGCGCCGCCACGCTGAGCAGGTCGAGACCAGCCGCCCTGGCCCGGCGGTCCAGCTCGAAGGCGAAGAGGAGGTTGGCCAGCTTCGACTGTCCGTAGGCCCGCCCCGCGTTGTACTTGCGGTACTCGTAGTTCAGGTCGCTCAGGTCGATCGCCCCGGCTCGGTGGGCGATGGAACTGAGGGTCACGACCCGAGCCCCGGGCCGCATGAGGCTGGGCATCAGCAGCCACGTCAACGCGGCGTGGCCCAGGTGGTTCACCCCCATCTGGAGTTCGAACCCGTCCTGGGTCCGGGACAGCGGCGGCGCCATCACACCCGCGTTGTTCATCAGGATGTCGATGCCCCCGGGGCAGAGGGCCCTGGCGGTGCTGGCGGCCTGCCGCACCGAGGACAGGTCCGCGAGGTCGAGCTCGACCAGCTCGGCCTCACCGCCCGCGTCGCGGATCTCGTCCACCGCCTGCTGTCCCCGCTCGGCGGAGCGGCAGGCCAACAACACGCGGGCGCCACGGCTGGCGAGGGTGGCCGCCGAGTAGCGCCCCAACCCGGAGTTCGCTCCGGTGATGAGGACGTTGCGTCCGGTCTGGTCGGGGATCTGGGTTGCGCTCCATCTGGGCATAGCTCACAACTACCGTGCGCCGGCCCGTGGTGCTACGCCGCCCCTGCTCCGACCGTGCCCTCCGCCACGTGGGTGCCCCCCGGTTGGCCCTCGGTCCGGCGGCACTGCACCCTTGGATCCCGTGAACGATCGCATCGAACTCCGGGTGTTCACCGAACCCCAGCAGGGCGCTACCTACACCGATCTGCTCCGCGTGGCGCAGTGCGCCGAGTCGGCCGGCTACGGCGCCTTCTTCCGTTCCGACCACTACCTGAAGATGGGCTCGGTCTCCGGTCTGCCTGGTCCCACCGACGCGTGGGTGACCCTGGGCGGCATCGCGCGGGAGACCAGCACGATCCGGCTGGGCACGCTCGTGACGGCGGGGACCTTCCGCCTGCCCGGCCCGCTCGCGATCACGGTCGCCCAGGTCGACGAGATGTCCGGCGGCCGGGTCGAGCTGGGACTCGGCACGGGCTGGTACGCCGAGGAGCACACCGCCTACGGCGTTCCGTTCCCACCGCTGGCCGAACGGTTCGACCGTTTCGAGGAGCAGCTGGAGATCATCACCGGTCTCTGGGGCACGCCGGAGGGCGGGACCTTCGACTACGACGGACGCCACTACCAGCTCAGCGACTCGCCGGCGCTGCCCAAGCCCGTGCAGCGGCCGCGGCCGCCCGTCCTGCTCGGCGGGAAGGGCAAGAAGCGCACGCCGGAGCTGGCCGCGCGGTTCGCCGACGAGTTCAACCTGCCCTTCGTCGACATCGAGGAGGCGGCGGCGCAGTTCGACCGGGTGGACCGGGCGGCGGTGGCCGCCGGTCGTCCGGAGGGCGACATCCTCCGCTCCGCCGCGCTCGTGCTGTGCGCGGGCCGGGACGAGCCGGAGGTGGCCCGCCGCGCGGCCGCGATCGGCCGGGAGGTACCGGAACTGAGGCGGAACGGGCTCGCCGGCACGCCCGACGAGATCGTCGACCGCATCGGTCAGTGGCGGGAGCGGACCGGTGTCAGCCGGCTGTACCTCCAGGTGCTCGACCTGGCCGACCTCGACCACGTGGAGCTGGTCGCCTCGGAGGTGGCGCCCCAGCTCGGGTGAGCGCCCACCTCAGCCGGCGGACTGGATCCGGGAGTCGAGGGCGAAGGTGACCGCCCCGGCCCCGGCCGGTTCCGCCGGCTCCGGCCGCGCCGGGCGGTGCGTCACCGGTAGCACGCCTTCCAGTGCGTCGAGCACCGCCCGTTCGACGAGCGGCAGGACCTCGGCGACCGTCACGGGCCGCCCGAGCTCGGCGGTCAGGGACGTGGTGCCCGCGTCGCGGATCCCGCAGGGCACGATGCGGTCCCACGCCGACATGTCGGGGTCGCAGTTGATCTCCAGGCCGTGCATGGTCACGCCCCGCTGCACCCGGATCCCGAGCGCGGCGATCTTGCGTTCGCCGCCCCGCTCGTCGGCGGGTACCCAGACGCCGCTGCGCCCCTCGACCCGTCCGGTGCGCACGCCCAGCTGGTCGCACACCGAGATCAGCGCCTGCTCCAACCGCCGGACGTAGTCGACGACGTCGACCGGTTCGACGAGTTCGACGATCGGGTAGCCGACCAGCTGCCCGGGGCCGTGCCAGGTGATCATCCCGCCCCGGTCGACGTCGATGACCGGGGTGCCGTCCTGCGGCTTGTCCGCCGGCCGGGTCCGCTTGCCCGCCGTGTACACCGAGGGGTGTTCGAGCAGGAGGAGGGTGTCGGGGCCGTCGCCCGCCTGCCGGGCGGCGACCAGCTCACGCTGGAGGTCCCAGGCCCGCTGGTAATCGATGAGCCCGAGATGCCGCACGACCACCGGGTCACTCGTCGACCGGCACGAGGTGGACGGAGCGGAGCGGGGGGATTCGTCGTTGCTGCGCACGGATCTGACCCTACGCCGGGCGGCGCGGGGCCCGCCGGCGTGGCCGGCCCGGGTGCGGGCGACGCCACAGGAGGGGACGCGGTGGCCGACGGCTCAGTCGTTCAACGCTGCCACCAGCGCGGAGTTCAGCGTGGGGTGGTGGAACTGGAACCCGTGTTCGGAGAGCACCTTCGGCACGGCGCGCTGGCCGGTCAGCACCAGCTCGTCGGCGATCTGGCCCAGGAGGGCGCGCAGCGCCACACCGGGGACCACCCAGGGGGCCGGGCGCCCCAGCACGGTCGACATCATGCGGGTGAACTCGGCGTTGGTCACGGGAGCGGGCGCGGTGAGGTTCACGGGGCCGTCGACGCCGTCGCGTTCCAGGGTGAACCGGAGCGCGGCCAGCTCGTCGTCCATGCTGATCCACGACAGGTACTGGCCGCCGCTGCCCAGCCGGCCGCCCAGCACGAGGGAGAAGAGGGGACGCAGCGTGCGGAGCAGCCCCCCGTCGGAGCTGAGCACGATGCCGGTGCGGGCCAGGACGACACGGGCACCGGCCTCCCGCGCGGGGCGCGCCGCGTCCTCCCAGTCGTGGCACAGCTGGGCGAGGAACCCCGATCCCCGCGGGGCGGTCTCGTCCACGGCACGGTCCCCGGTGTCGCCGTAGTAGCCCACGGCGGAGGCGTTGACGAGCACGGGGACCCGGTGTTGGGCCACGGCGGCGCTGAGGACCTCGGTGGGGACGAGCCGGCTGTCCCGCAGCACCTGTTTCCTGGCGTGGTTCCACCGGCGTCCGAAGATCGACGCCCCGCAAAGGTTCACCACCGCGTCGGCGCCCTCCATGGCGTCGTGGGGGACCTGGCCGGCCGGCGGGTCCCAGCTCCGCTCTCCGGTCGCCGTCGCCGGCCGGCGGACGAGGCGCACCACCTCGTGGCCGGCGTCCTCGAGAGTGGACACCAGGGCGGAGCCGACGAGACCTGAGGAACCAGCGACCACGACGCGCATTCCTTGATCGTGACGTATCGGCGGCGTCGACGCGAGTCCGCCCCGGCGGATGGGCGGGGTGGTCGACCGGACGCGGCGTCAGGCGCCGGAGGCGGTCGCGGCCGCCCGTCCCGGTGTCGAACGGCGGCGGGCCCAGCCCCGCCACCGGTGGTGGCGGGGCCCGGGTGTCAGCGCGGTGA
Organism: Actinoalloteichus spitiensis RMV-1378; assembly: GCF_000239155.1. GTDB lineage: Bacteria > Actinomycetota > Actinomycetes > Mycobacteriales > Pseudonocardiaceae > Actinoalloteichus_B > Actinoalloteichus_B spitiensis. The sequence goes on along the minus strand of NZ_AGVX02000430.1, from coordinate 1,090 downwards.
CGGCGTCAGAGGCCGAGGTCGGACTCGAACGCGCCCTCCTCCAGCCGCTGCTTGATGGTCGCCAGGAACCGGGCGGCGTCGGCGCCGTCCACCAGGCGGTGGTCGTAGGACAGTGCGAGGTACACCATCGACCGGATGGCGATGGTGTCACCACCGGACTCGTCGCTGACCACGACGGGCCGCTTCACGACGGCGCCGGTACCGAGGATGCCGACCTGCGGCTGGGCGAAGATCGGCGTGTCGAACAGGGCGCCCCGGCTGCCGGTGTTGGTCAGCGTGAAGGTGCCGCCGCTGAGCTCGTCCGGCGTGATCTTGTTGGTCCTGGTCCGCTCGGCGACGTCCGCGATCTTGCGAGCGAGCCCGGCGAGGTTCAGGTCACCCGCGTTGTGGACCACCGGGACCATCAGGCCACGGTCGGTGTCCACCGCGATCACCAGGTGCTCGGCACCGTGGTAGGTGACCTCCTTCTTCTCCAGGTCCATGGAGGCGTTCAGCTGCGGGTGCTGCTTGAGCGCCTCCACCGTGGCCTTGGCGAAGAACGGCAGGAAGGACAGGCTGACGCCCTCGCGGGCGGCGAAGGCCGCCTTGGCCCGGGCCCGCAGCCGAGCGATCCGGGTGACGTCCACCTCGACGACGGTGGTGAGCTGCGCGGCGGTCTGCAACGACTCGACCATGCGGGTGGCGAGCACCTGCCGCAGCCGCGACAGCTTCTCGGTCCTGCCCCGCAGCTCGCTCTCCCGCACGGGCTCCGGGGTGGGCGCGGAACCCGTGGCCGGGGCCGGTGCCTGCTGAGCGGGGGCCTTCTTGGCCTCGACGGCGGCGAGCACGTCCTGCTTGCGGATGCGACCACCGACGCCCGAGCCCTGGAGGGTGCTGAGGTCGATGCCGTTCTCGTTGGCGAGCTTGCGCACCAGCGGGGTGACGTAGGGGTTCGCCCCGCCCTCCGTGCTCGGCTGCGCCTGCTGCGGCGCGGCGGGGGCAGGAGCGGCGGGGGCAGGAGCGGCGGGAGCAGGAGCGGCGGGAGCAGGAGCGGCGGCCGGAGCCGGTTGTTCCTGCGGCGCGGCGGCCGGTGCCTCGGCGGGCGCCTCCT
>NZ_AGVX02000431.1 GCF_000239155.1 Actinoalloteichus spitiensis RMV-1378 | reverse complement strand
ACGTCGGGCGCGACGCCCCAGCTTCTCCGGGCGATCCTCGGGAGCGGCCGCCGCTTCCCGCGCGGCGCGTCGGGACCGGCGCACCGGTTCCTCGGCCCGCTCCTCGACGTAGGGCGGCGCCTCGGTGTACGAGGAGTCCGAAGTGTACGGGGCGTCCTCGGTTCGCGGTTCCGCGTAGTGTCCCGCTTCGGCGCGGGGAGGAGGCTCGACGTGGGGGACACCCGAGGCGGTTCCGGGTGGATCGGCTGGTAAGGCGGGTTCCTCGTCCTCCAGCTGGTCCGGAGCTCCGGTGCGGTGTCTGGCCAACAGGTCGGAGACGGAGGTGCCGCCGGTGTCCTCCATCGAGCGACGGCGGCGGCCGGTGGGTGGCTCGGTGTACCGCGCGCGGCGGCGCCGGGGCCGGTCCTCGGACGAACCGGAGTCCTGGGAGCGCCGAGAGCGGAAACCACCGGGACGAGGATCGTCGGCCACCGGGTCTCCTTCCCTCTGGTGACAGGAACGTGGCGGTCTGACTCGCCATGCGTATAGACGCCGAGCTACCGAGCAGGTTGCCCGAACGGGTGAGCCGTCCGCCAGGCGATGGTACGGCTACGCCGTTCGGCCGCGAAGCATTCCCGGAGAACCGTCACCCTCCGCGCACGGCGCGGATCGGCTGACCGGAAAGGCGAACAACCCCTGACAATCAGTAGTACCCGACCACCCGGGGTTGCACCACGGTACGGCGGCCGCCGGCCGCCCCGGC
>NZ_AGVX02000432.1 GCF_000239155.1 Actinoalloteichus spitiensis RMV-1378 | reverse complement strand
CGTGAGCGGGAGCGGCCGGGTCGGCGGGGCACGTCCTCGCCGGCCCGGCCCAGCGAGCGCTCGCGGCGGACCCAGCGGAGCAGCGGAAAGGTCACCCTCGTCAGCTCCCTGCGCCGGGTCGGGGTCCGTGCGCGCCGCACCAGGGGAAGACCTCGGACCGGTGGGGCCTTCGGGTTGTCCTCCACCCGGCGGGCGGCGGTGCTGGCGATGGTGGTCTGCGCGCTGGCGCTGAGCGTCGCCGTGCCGCTGCGCACCTACCTGTCCCAGCGGTCCGAGGTCGCCGAGGCGGAGCGGCGCCTGGAGGAGCTGCGGACCGAGCGGGACGAGCTGGCTGCCAGACTGGACGAGTTGGCGGACGACCAGCAGGTGGAGGCGGAGGCCCGCCGCCGGTTGGGGTACGTCCGCCCCGGCGAGACGCCCTACATCGTCCAGCTGCCGCCCGGCCAGGAGCCGAGCGAGCGGGAGGACGAGGAGGACGACGACCAGGACCAGGCCTGGTACAGCAGGCTCTGGAACTCGATCACGGGAGATGGCTGAGATGAGCAGGGCCGAGCAGCCCAGGGTGACCGAGCCGGTGCCGGCCACCGACGAGGACCGGGCGGCGGTGGCCGAACAGCTCGGTCGGACACCGCGAGGGCTGCGGGCGGTGGTCGCGCGGTGCCCGAGCGGCCACCCGGCCGTGGTGCGGACGAGCCCGCGGTTGGAGGACGGCACTCCCTTCCCCACGTTGTACTACCTGACCTGCCCCCGGTTGTCCTCGTCGATCGGCCGGCTGGAGGCCTCCGGGCTGATGCGGGAGATGACGGAACGGCTCTCCCACGACGAGGAGCTCGCCGCGCGCTACCTGCGGGCGCACGAGTCCTACCTGGCGGAACGGGACGCCATCGAACCCCTCGGCATCCAGGTCACGGCGGGCGGGATGCCGGGGCGGGTCAAGTGCCTGCACGTGCACGTCGCCCACACCCTGGCGAAGGGGCCCGGGGTGAACCCGTTCGGGGACGAGACCCTGGAGTTGCTCGCGGCCGAGTGGCCGACCGGCGGGTGCGCCGCCTGACCGACCCCGCGCCGCGCGGTACCCGAAGCCACCCCGCCAGCCGTTCCCGGCCCAGCGGCGTCGCGAGGGGAACCCGGTGACGTGCCCGCCGCGTGCCCGCCGCGCTGCTGACGAGGGCGCGGACCTCCTCCACCCGTCACCCCAGAACCCCGCCCGGGTTCCCGTCGGGAGGGGCGCCGGTAC
>NZ_AGVX02000433.1 GCF_000239155.1 Actinoalloteichus spitiensis RMV-1378 | reverse complement strand
GTCACCCCGGTTGACCCGACGCGGCGCCCGCACGGAACGGGCCGGAGCCGGGCCGCCACGAGGCGACCGGGGAGTCCGGAGGCGGAAGCGCGGGCCGATGTCCGCCCCCGGCCCGGGAGTCGCGGGGCCGGCGAAGGGTTCCGACCACCCGGCCTCGTCCGCCGAGGGCAACGGCGGCCGGAACCCCGTTCGCCCCACCGCCGGGGCCGTCCGGTCGGCGGGGCGACGCCTCAGTGCCCTCGGTCGATCCACTCCTGGAGGTGCGGCGCCTCCGCCCCGATCGTCGTGGTGTCCCCGTGACCGGTGTGCACGACCGTCTCCGCTGGCAGTGCCAGCAGCCGGTCCCGGATCGAGGCGATGATGGTCGGGAAGTCGGAGAAGGACCGGCCGGTGGCACCGGGACCGCCCTGGAACAGGGTGTCCCCGGTCAGGACCGCCGTCAGCTCGGGCACGTGCAGGCTGACCGAGCCCCAGCTGTGCCCCGGCGTGGCCAACACCCGCAGGGTCAGGCCGGCCACGGTGAGCTCGGCGCCGTCCACCAGGTCACCGTCGGGCGCCCGGTCGGGGTGCGCGACGTCCCAGAGGTGGCGGTCCTCCGGGTTGATCAACACGGGAGCGCCGGTCGCCGAGGCGACCTCCACCGCGGCGTTGACGTGGTCGTTGTGCCCGTGCGTGCAGGCGATGGCGACCACTGAACGGTCCCCCACGGCGGCCAGTACGGCCCGCGCGTCGTGCGCCGCGTCGACCACCAGCACCTCGCGGTCGTCGCCCACGAGCCACACGTTGTTGTCCACGTCGAAGTCCTGACCGTCCAGGCTGAAGGTGCCCGAGGTCACCACACGTTCGATCGACGCCGCCATCAGAGCACCACCACCGAACGCAGCACGTCGCCGTGGTGCATCTTCTGGAAGGACTCCTCCACGCCGTCGAGCGGTATCCGCTCGGTGACGAAGTCGGCGAGGTTCAGCCGTCCCTGGAGGTAGAGGTCGATGAGCATGGGGAAGTCCCGGTCGGGCAGGCAGTCGCCGTACCAGGAGGACTTCACCGCCCCGCCCCGGGAGAAGACGTCCAGCAGCGGCAGCTCGAGCGTCATCTCCGGAGTGGGCACCCCGACCAGGACGACGGTTCCGGCGAGGTCACGGGCGTAGAAGGCCTGGCGGAAGGTCTCGGGCCGGCCGACCGCGTCGATGACCACGTCCGCGCCGAAGCCGTTGGTCAACTCGCGGACGCGCTCCACGACGTCGACCTCGCGCGCGGCCACGGTGTGGGTGGCTCCGAACCGGCGGGCCGTCTCCAACTTCCGCTCGTCGACGTCGACGGCGATGATCGTCGACGCGCCCGCGAGCCTGCTCCCGGCGATCGCGGCGTCACCGACACCGCCGCACCCGATCACCGCCACGCTGTCGCCCCGGCCGACCGAACCCGTGTTGATGGCGGCTCCGATGCCGGCCATCACGCCGCAGCCCAGCAGGCCCGCGACCGCCGCCTCGGCGGCGGGGTCGACCTTGGTGCACTGCCCGGCGTGCACCAGGGTCTTCTCGGCGAAGGCTCCGATGCCCAGCGCCGGGGTGAGCGGCGTCCCGTCGGTCAGGGTCATCGACCTGGCCGCGTTGTGGGTGTCGAAGCAGTACCAGGGGCGACCGCGCCGGCAGGCCCGGCACACCCCGCACACCGCGCGCCAGTTCAGCACCACGTAGTCACCCGGCTGGAGGTCGGTGACGCCCTCGCCGACCTCCTCGACCACCCCGGCGGCCTCGTGCCCCAGCAGGAAGGGGAACTCGTCGTTGATCCCGCCCTGCCGGTAGTGCAGGTCGGTGTGGCAGACCCCGCAGGCCCGGACGCGGACCACCGCCTCCCCGGGACCCGGGTCGGGTACCACGATCGTCTCCACCGTGACGGGCGCGTCCTTGCTCCTAGACACGACTCCGCGAACCTCGTGCGGCAACGGACCGGACCTCCTCCTGTGGTGCTCCGCCGCCCGGGAACGGGCGGCTACGGCCAGAGGTAGATCCTGCTGGACGTGGCCGGCGAGCGCCACCGCCCGTTCGCGAGGTGGTCCCGCCGGCCACGTCGTCCCCGTCGGTCAGTCGGCGGTGACGAGCGTCGCGCGCGCCGCCGCGCTGGCGCGCACCAGCGCGCGCAACGCCGGCTCGACCTCCGGATATCCCCGGGTCTTGAGCCCGCAGTCCGGGTTGACCCACAGCCGCTGTCCGGGGACGGCGGCCAGGGCCGCCTCCACGAGGCTGGTGACCTCCTCGACCGCGGGGACGCGGGGCGAGTGGATGTCGTACACGCCCGGGCCGACTCCGCGCCGGTACCCGATCTCGTGCAGGTCGGCCAGGACCTCCATCCGGGAGCGGGCCGCCTCGATGGTGGTGACGTCGGCGTCCAGTCCGTCGATCGCCTCGATCACGTCCCCGAACTCCGAGTAGCAGAGGTGGGTGTGGATCTGGGTGCCGTCGGAGACCCCGGCGGTCGCCAGGCGGAAGGCGTCCACCGCCCACGACAGGTAGGCGGCCCGGTCGGCGGCGCGCAACGGCAGGAGCTCCCGCAACGCGGGCTCGTCGACCTGGATGACCCGCAGACCCGCGGCCTCGAGGTCCCGGACCTCGGCGCGCAGCGCCAGCGCCACCTGGGCGGCGGTGTCCGCCAGCGGTTGGTCGTCGCGGACGAAGGACCAGGCCAGGATGGTCACCGGCCCGGTGAGCATCCCCTTCACCGGGCGGTCGGTGAGGCTCTGGGCGTAGGAGCTCCAGTCGACCGTGATCGGGGCGGGGCGGCTGACGTCCCCGTGCAGGATCGGGGGGCGCACGCACCGGGAACCGTAGGACTGCACCCAGCCGTGCTCGGTGGCGGCGAACCCGTCGAGGTGCTCGGCGAAGTACTGCACCATGTCGTTGCGTTCCGGTTCTCCGTGGACGAGCACGTCGAGGCCGATGTCCTCCTGGAATCGGATGACGCGCTCGATCTCGATCCGCATCCGACGGCGGTACTCGTCCTCGGAGAGGCGGCCGGCCCGGCGAAGGGCACGGGCCCGGCGGATCTCGTCGGTCTGCGGGAAGGAGCCGATGGTGGTGGTCGCCAGCGGCGGCAGACCCAGCTTGTCCTGTTGGGCCTTGGCACGAACCTCGTAGTCGCCCCGGGTCCGGTGCTCGGGCCGCAGGGCGTCGACCTGCGCCCGGACCTGGTGGTTGCGGCCCGCCGCGCTGGACCGGCCGGCCAGGACCTCCCGGGCACTGGCCAGTTCCTCGGCGACCTCACCCGTCCCGCCGGTGAGCGCCCGTTCGAGCAGGACCACCTCGGCGACCTTCTGTTCGGCGAAGGCTAGCCAGGAGCGGACGGTCGGGTCGATGCGCGTCTCCCGACGCACGTCGTAGGGCACGTGCAGCAGTGGCGCCGAGCTGGAGACGTGCACCGAGCCGGCCACTCCCAGCAGCGTGGCGCAGGCGCCCAGTGCGGAGTCCAGGTCGGTGCGCCAGATGTTGCGGCCGTCGACGACACCGGCGAGGACGGTCTTGGACCGCAGGCCGCTCAACCCGGTCAGGTCGTCCAGGCAGGCCGGTCCGGCCACCAGGTCGACGGCCACCGCCTCGACCCCGGTGCCGGCGAGCACTCCCAATGCGGGGCCGAGGTCACCGTAGTAGCCGGCGACCAGCAGCGCCGGCCGGTCGGCCACGGCCGACAACCGGTCGTAGGCCGTGCGGAGGGCGGCCAGGTCGCCGTCGGTGCGGTCGGCGGCGAAGGCGGGCTCGTCCAGCTGCACCCACTCGACACCCGCCTCGCCGAGCTCGGTCAGCAGCCGCTCGTAGACGGGCAGCAGCCGGTCGAGGAGGCTCAGCGGGGTGAAGTCCGCCGGTGCGCCCTCGGCCCGCTTCGCCAGCAGCAGGAAGGTCACGGGGCCGAGCACCACCGGCCGGGTGGTCACCCCCAACGCCCTGGCCTCCCGGTACTCGGCGACCGGTTTGTCGCCCGACAGCGAGAACTCGGTGTCGGGGCCCAGTTCGGGGACGAGGTAGTGGTAGTTGGTGTCGAACCACTTCGTCATCTCGAGGGGGGCGGCGTCGCCATGTCCCCGGGCGGCGGCGAAGTAGGTGTCGAGCGGGTCGAGCCCGAGCCGCCGGAAACGGTCGGGAACCGCGCCGACCATGACGGCGGTGTCCAGGACCTGGTCGTAGTAGGAGAAGGTGTTGCCGGGGACGGAGCCGAGGCCTGCCGCCAGCAGGCCCGTCCAGGTCTCGGACCGGATGCTCGCGCCGACCCGGCGGAGCTCGTCCTGGTCGATGCGCCCGGCCCAGTAGGCCTCGACGGCGCGCTTGAGTTCGCGGTCGCGCCCGATCCTGGGGTAGCCGAGCACGGTCGAGCCCACCGGGGGCGGGGCGGGGCGGGTGGTCGGAACGTCGGTCACTGCTCTCTCCTCGCGAGCTCGTACCACGTCCGGCCGGGGAGGCGGTGTTCTCCGCGCGGCGGCGAGCCGTTGGGGCCAGGCAGGGCGCCGTGCGGCCGACGGTCGTGCCTCCCACCGGGTCCGGACCGGTGCGCGCCGGTCGACGCGCACGCTGGTGGCAGGTCTTCGGACTCGCGGGCACGCCGACCGTGCTGGTCGGCTCCTAGTGGCCGTCGCTTCCCAGACGCCCGTCGGGGTGTCCAGTGCTCTTCCCGTCCTGGTCGGGCGACCGGGACGGGGACGGCGTTCGTTCCCGCTCACCGCTGCGGGGGCAGTCCCGGACTCGCACCGGGTTCCCTCTTGCTCCGTCCGGCCCCTCGGGGCCTCGCGAACCACCAGCGGCCGCATCGTAGCGGGAAAACGGCCCCGTTCCCCGGGCGTCGCACATGGTGGACGGTCGGGCTCGTGAGCTGGTCGGACGGTCGGCGGGCACGGTCGGCGGGCGGGGACCTAGGCTCGGGTCATGCCCTCCGACACGCCCGACGCGCCCCTGCCCGGCAAGCCGAACTCCGCCGCCGCGACCACGCTCAGCCAGATCATGACCGGCTCCGACACCAACCTCTACGGCACGGTGCACGGCGGGGTGATCATGAAGTTCGTCGACGACGTGGCGGCCGCGTGCGCCGGGCGGCACTCGGGAGGTACGGCGCTGACCGTCTTCATGGACGAGATGCTGTTCCTGGTGCCGGTGAAGGTGGGGGATCTGGTCCACGCGAGCGCGCAGGTGAACTGGACGGGCCGCACCTCCATGGAGGTCGGGGTGCGCGTGGTGGCGGAACGGTGGAACGAGTCCGTCCCGGCGACCCATGTGGCGAGCGCCTACCTGGTGTTCGTGGCGGTCGACGCCGAGAACCGGCCGCGTCCGGTGCCCAGGCTGACCCCGGTGACGGCCGACGACCGCCGCCGGTGGGCGGAGGCCGAGATCCGCCGCCAGCACCGCCTCGCCCGCCGGGAGGCGATCCGCCAGCACCGGACGGACAACCCGAGGAACCCGAACGGAGGCTGATCGAGGCAGCTCCGGCCGCTACCCCCCTCGGGTCGCGCTGCCCGCCGTCGGTCCGGGACGGCGGGCTGGGGTGCCTCGGCGGCGCCCGCCCCGCCACCGCCGCCACAGCCCCCGGCGAGGGGCGAAGACCAGCGCCAGCGCGAAGAGCCCGACCGCCGCCAGTCCGATCGAGCCGGCCACCGAGCTGTCGAGGCGCACGGCGGCCCGTTGCCCGAGCAGCGCGCTCACCCAGCCCACGGCGACGGCGATACCGAGCATGCTGTCGAGCCGCCGGGCCACCAGCTGCGCCGTGGCCGCGGGGACGACGAAGAACGTCACGACCAGGATGGCCCCGATGCTCTCGAACGCGGTCACGGCGACCGCCGCGACCAGCACCAACAGCCCCCGTTCGACCAGCCGCACCCGGACGCCGGTGGCCTCGGCGAACTCGGGGTCGAAGCTGGTGAGCACCAGCGGACGCCAGAACAGGACGACGACGGCCAGGACGACGACGGCGGCGGCGCCGGTGATGAGCAGGGACCGGGGTACCTGGGTGCCCCCGAGGTCCAGGGTGCGCAGCGGGGCGAAGGTCAGCTCGCCGTAGATGGTCGAGTCGAGGTCCAGGTGGACCCCGGAGGTGTACCGGCTGACGCCCAGCACGCCCAGCGAGAACAGGGCGGGGAAGACGAGCGCGATGGCGGCGTCGGAGGCGACGATCCCGCTGCGGCGGAGCGCCTGGAAGGCGAGCACGCAGACCACGCCGAAGAGGGTCGCGCCGAGCAGCATGGCGATCGTGTTCCGGCCGCCGGTCACCAGGTACACGCCCACGATCCCCGGCAGCACCGCGTGGCTGACCGCGTCGGGCAGCAGCGCGCGACCGCGCAGCACCAGGAAGGTTCCGAGCAGCGCGCACGCGGTGGCCAGCAGGCCGGCGGTCAGGACGATGACGAGGTCGTCAGCGGTCATCGCGCACCACTCGCCTCTCGGGGCGGCGCCCCCGCCTCGCCGGGCGCGGAGGACCGGGACTCGGCGGCCGCGACGGGCCGGCGGACCCGGGCCAGCACTCCCCGCCGGGGCGCGAACAGCACGGCGAGGACGGCGACGGACGTCGCGAGCAGCACGATGACCGGTCCGGCTGGCAGTTCGGCTCGACCGGCGAGGACCGCTCCGGCGGCACCGCTCGTTCCCCCGACGAGGGCGGACAGGGTCACCAGGCCGCCGAGCCGGGTGGTGAGCTGCCGGGCGGCGACGGCGGGGGCCACGAGCAGCGCGACCATGAGCACCGCGCCCACCGTCCGTACACCCAGGACGATCGCCACGGCCAGCAGCACGGTGCTGGCGGCCTCCACCGCCCAGCGGGGAACCCCCGCCACGGCGGCGAAGCCCGGGTCGAAGGCGGCGGTGCGCAACACGCGGAAGCAGGCGGTGACGGCCAGCAGCGCGCACGCTCCCACCACGGCGGTCAGGAGCACGTCGCGTTCCACCATGCCGGCCGGCTGGCCGAAGAGGTAGTCGGCGAGACCGCTCTGGCCCGCGTTCCCGCTGCTCGCCAACGCGGTGAGCAGCACGATCCCCGTGGTGAACGCGGCGGAGAGCACCACTCCGATCGCGACGTCCGGGCGGCTGCCGGCACAACGTTCGAGGCCGATCACGGCCAGCGCGGCCAGCGCGGCGGTCAGCCCGGCGCCCAGCAGCATCAGCGGCAGGTGTTTCGTGCCGGCCACCACGAAGCCCAGGACGACCCCAGGCAGGGTGCCGTGGCTCATCGCGTCTCCGAACATGCTCCTGCCGCGCAGGACCGCCAGGGGGCCCAGCGCGCCCGCGACGAGCCCGATGGCCGCGGCTCCCACCGCGACGACCGCCTCCGGGTAGGGCAGGGGGAGGGAGGTGATCAGCCAGTTCACCGGTCCGGGCTTCCGTCGGCGGAGGCGGCGGTGCGGTCGGCGGCTCCGGTCTCCGGGGGACTGGCGGTGGACACCGTGAGGCCGACGCGCCCGTCGGGCTCGTCGACCGCGCCGCGCAGCGGGGCGAGGCCGTAGGCGTGCTCCAGCAGCTCGGGTCGGAGCACCTCGGCGGGCGGGCCGTCGGCGAGGACCCTGCCGGCCAGCAGCACGGCGTGGTCGAAGCGTTCGCGGACGGTGCGGAGGTCGTGGTGCACCGCGACCACCGAGCGCGCCTCGTCCCGGCAGAGCTCGGTGAGCAGGTCGAGCAGCGCGGCCTCGGTGCGGGCGTCCACTCCGGCGAAGGGTTCGTCCAGCACGAGGAGGTCGGCCTGCTGGGCCAGCGCCCTGGCGAGGAAGACACGTTGGCGTTGTCCACCGGACAACTCGTCGAGGGGGCGGTCGGCCAGGTCGACCACCCCGGTGCGCCGCAACGCCGCCTCGACGGCGAGGTCGTCCTCCTCGGTGAGCCGCCGGAACCAGCCGCGCCGGGGGTACCGCCCCATCTCGACCACCTGCGCGGCCGTGATCGGGAAGTCCCTGGTGACGGCGTCGCGCTGCGGGACGTAGGCGACACGGCGCCGGACCGCGCGGAGCGTATCGCCGAGCAGGGTGAAGCGCCCGCTGGAGCGGACGAGGCCGAGCGCCGCCTTGACCAGGGTGGACTTGCCGGCTCCGTTGGGTCCCACCACGGCGGCGAGCCGACCGGCGGGTACCCGCAGGGTGACCCCGTCCAGCACGAGCCCGCCACCGTAGCCGACGCGCACGTCGGTGGCGGTGAGGGCGGTGCCCGGAGACGGGACCGGAGCACCGTTCGGGACCGCGCGCTCGAGCGGGCTCACCGCAGCCCCTCGACCAGCTGGTCGACGTTGGCGCGCACCATCCCCACGTACGTGCCCTCCGGAGTGCCCTCCGCTCCCGCGGCGTCCGAGAAGAGCTCACCGCCGACCGACACCTCGGCACCCCTGCTGGCGGCCGCGGCGAGCACGGCCTCCAGGCTCTGCCCGGACACGCTGGACTCGACGAAGACGGCGCGCACCCCCCGTTCGGCGATCAGGGCCGCGACACGGTCGATGTCGGCGGTGGTGGCCTCGTCCACGGTGGAGATTCCCTGGATCGCCTCGACCTGGACGTCGTAGGCGCGCCCGAGGTAGCGGAAGGCGTCGTGCGAGGTGACCAGGACGCGCCGCCGTTCGGGGATCTCGGCGAGGCGGTCCCGAACCTCCTCGTCGAGGTCGGCGAGCTCGACGAGGTACTCGTCGGCGGCGTCGCGGTAGGCGGAGGCGTGCTCCGGGTCCTCGGCCGCCAGGGCGTCCCTGATCCCTTCGACCACCCTCGACCAGAGGCTGACGTCGAACCACACGTGCGGGTCGAACTCGCCGTCCCCCGGCTCGGTGTCGGGGGCGGCGAGCAGTTCCGACTCCGGGATGCTCTCCGCGACCCTGACGACCGCGGTGTCCCCGAGCCCGTCGAGGACGGTCTGGAGGTTGCCCTCCAGGTGCAGTCCCACGGAGAGGACGAGGTCGGCCTCGCGGAGCTGGTGGAGGTGCCCGGCCCTGGCCTGGAAGAGGTGGGGGTCCACTCCGGGGCCCATCAGTCCCGCGACGTCGACGTGTTCGCCGCCGATCCGCCGGACGGTGTCGGTGAGGAAGTTGGTGGTGGCGACGACGCGGAGGCCGGCCTCGTCACCGGTGGCTCTCGCGGTGGTGTCGTCGGTGGGCCGCAGGGCGAACACGATCAACCCGATCGTGGCCACCACGGCGACAAGGGTGGTGATCAGGATCACCCTGGCGCGGCGGCGTCGGGCCGACCTCCGGTCGGTGGCGGAGCCTGGTCGTTCGTCGGGCACGATGTCCTCCCGGTCGTGCTGGCCGGCGGCGATCACCGCCGCCGACAACCCCACACCCTAGTTGAAAATCATTATCATTACGCCCGCTGGTCAACCCATCGGGGACACCGTGTCGCGCGCGCACGTGACCAGCGAATCGCTACTCGCAGTCATGAAGATCCACACCCAAAGTCACCGTACCCGGTTATGAGGCAGCCGGGAATATAACGCATCACAACCGGCAACACGCCACCATATTGGGGGTGCGCGAGGCACGAACCCCAACATGTAGTCTCGTGGCCGCTGATGGTTCGGGAGGCCCGACGACGGGCCGACCGAGGCAAGAGGGAATCCGGTGCGAGTCCGGAACTGCCCCGCAGCGGTGAGTGGGAACGACCGCCGTCCGATGGCGCCCAACCCTGGGGACCGGGTGCCTCGAGAAGCACTGGAGCCCGGCCAGGGCGCCGGGAAGCGACGGCCAGTAGAAGCCGGCCAACGGCGGCCGGAGCGCCCGCG
>NZ_AGVX02000434.1 GCF_000239155.1 Actinoalloteichus spitiensis RMV-1378 | reverse complement strand
GGCGGTCGCCGGGGCGCACGGCGTGCTCTGGCCGCCCGCGGCGCGGATGGTCCACGCCCTGCGGTTGCGGGGCCGCGAGGCGCTGCTGGGGCTGTCCCCGCGCCAGACCAGCAGGTTCTTCGAGGCGTTCTTCGGGCTGCCGGCGGAGCTGCGGACCGCCTACCTGTCCTCACGGCAGGACCTGGTGGGCACGGCGTCGGCGATGATGGCCCTGTTCGGACCGGCGAGTCCGGACCTGCGGGCCAGGTTGGTGTTGGGCAGCCTGCTGGCCCGTCCCTGAGCACCCGCACCCCGGGGCCGAACGGCCCGCCGTCGTGGCCTGGCGGGCCCCCACCGTGCACGCGGCACCGGGCGGCCGGTGCTCCGAGGGCCGTGCGGCTGGCCGGGGACGCCGGCACCGGCGCGCGGTGCGCTGCCCTCGGGCGGCGGCGCCGGCTCGACCGCAGGGATCACGCACCCGGTCACGGAACGCTCATGACTCCTGACACGTTGGTGATGTCGGGTCGTACCCCGCTGAGGCAGGACGTCGACAGCACGTGACCCCGGGCGCCTGCTCACGCTCGCCGTGACCACCCGGCTGGCCGCTCCGGCTGACGTCGCCCGCCTCCTCCAGCGCTGGGGACGCGACCGCGCCGAGCGACGACCACTGGGGAGACTCCGTGACGAGACCGAGAAACGCCGGAACCGCAGCCGAACCGCGGCAGGGCGATCAGCACCGAGGTGCCTGGCGCACGCTCCTCGCCTATGCGAGGCCGCACCGGGCCGCCCTGATCGGGGCTGGACTGTTGAGCCTGGTCAGCAGCGCCGCCGGGCTGGCCCAACCGCTCGCGGCCCAGTCGCTGGTCGCGGCCCTGGGCGCCGGCGAGGACATCGGTGACATCCTGCTGCTGCTCACGTGCCTGCTGGTGGCGGGAGCGGTCGTCGGAGCGGTCGGGGAGTACGTGCTGGGGCGGACCGCCGAGTCGGTCGTGCTCTCGGCGCGAGGACGCGTCGTCAACCGGGTCCTGCGCCTGCGGGTCTCCGCCTATGAACGGACAGCGCCGGGCGACCTCATGTCCCGGGTCACCTCGGACACCGTCCTGCTGCGCGAGGTCACCACCCGGTCGCTGGTGGACGGCCTGACCGGCTCGCTCACGCTCGTCGCGGTGATCGTGCTGATGGCCGTCCTCGACCCCGTCCTGCTCGGGGTCACCCTGCTGGTGTTCGTGTTCGTCGGCCTGGTGCAGGGCGTCGTGCTCCCCCGCATCCAGCGGGCGACAAGGCGGTCCCAGGAGTCCGTGGGCGTGATGGGCGCCGAACTGGAGCGGGTCCTCGGTGCCTTCCGCACTGTCAAGGCGTCGGGGGCGGAACACCGCGAGCTCGACTCGATCCAGCGGGCGGCGCGGGCTGCCTGGAAGGAGGGCGTGTCGGCCGCGCTGTGGCGGGCGGTCGCCGGAACCGCGTCGGAACTGTCCGTCCAGATCGCGTTCCTCGCCGTCCTGGGGGTCGGGGGGATGCGGGTGGCCTCGGGTGCCAGCGACGTCGCGACCCTCGTCGGTTTCCTCCTCTACCTCTTCTACCTGATGGGCCCGATCTCGATGTTGCTCAACGCGGCCGCCCAGGCACAGGTGGGACTGGCCGCCGTGGGCCGGATCAACGAGGTCGACACCATGCCCGCGGAGGAGAGCTCCGTTCCCACCGCCACGGCCGACCGGCCGGTCGAACCGGCGAGCGTGCGGTTGGAGGAGGTGGTCTTCCGCTACCCGGACGCGCCAGAGCCGGTCCACCACGGAGTGACCTTCACCGTGCCGCCCCGGGGGCTGACGGCCCTGGTGGGCCCCTCCGGAGCCGGGAAGTCGACCGTGTTCGCCCTGTTGGAGCGGTTCCACGAAGCCGAGAGCGGCCGTGTCCTGGTGGACGGCAGGGACGTCACGGAGTGGCCGCTGGCCGACCTCCGCGCCAGCATCGGTTACGTCGAACAGGACACCCCGGTCCTGGCGGGCACGCTCCGGCAGAACCTGCTGCTGGGCACTCCGGACGCGGACGAGGCGGCCCTGGCCCGGGCACTCGACAGCGCCCGGCTGAACTCCCTGGTCGCCAGGCTCCCGGAGGGGCTGGACACGGTGGTGGGCCACCGGGGCACCACGCTCTCCGGCGGGGAACGGCAGCG
>NZ_AGVX02000435.1 GCF_000239155.1 Actinoalloteichus spitiensis RMV-1378 | reverse complement strand
GGTGGTGGCTCCGCCGGGGGCCGAAACGGGAGCGGGCCGGCCCGGCCGGCCCCGGGGGCACCTCGGGCGGATGC
This sequence comes from Actinoalloteichus spitiensis RMV-1378, assembly GCF_000239155.1. Lineage (GTDB taxonomy): Bacteria > Actinomycetota > Actinomycetes > Mycobacteriales > Pseudonocardiaceae > Actinoalloteichus_B > Actinoalloteichus_B spitiensis. Next base: position 2,741 of record NZ_AGVX02000435.1, on the reverse strand, counting down.
CCGCCACGCGTGCCACCGCCGGGCTCGCCACCCGGTGGTGCCCCCCCGACCGGCCGGGACCTCAGCTGGCCGGCGTGATCCGCCGACCGCCCACCAGGTGCCAGCCGCGCTGGTCCACCGCGTGACCCGAACCGGGCAGCGTCACCGCCGCCGCCCGGACCAGTGGTGAGAAGCGGTAGCGGACCACGTCCGCCCCGCTCGTCGGCGCCTCCGCCGCCACCAGCTGGTGTTCGGTGATCTCCTCCAACAACGACTCCGCCCCCTCCACGCCGACGTCGAGCACCTCGGCCGCCTGGGCGCTGGTGAAGCCGCCGTCGAAGGCCAGGGTCAACAGCCGCAGCGCGTGCCGGGCCTGCGCCGGCAGCGGTTCGAGCCCCCGCGCGACGCTCTCCCCGATGCCCAGCTGGGCCGTGGGCAACCCCAACCGGGCCTCGGTGCGCACCGAACGCAGCAGGTGCCGCACCGACCAGTGCGGACGGACCGCCAGCCGGGTCCTGGCGGTGACGATGGCCTTCGGAACCCCCTCGCACAGGGCGAGGAGCTCACCCACCGCCTCGGGATCCCCGGTCGCCCGGTGGTCCTCCAACCCGGCGAGCAACAGCGCGTGCGCGTCCTCATCGGCCAGTGGGCCGAGCCGCACCGTCCGCCGCACCGCCGCGTCGGGCAAGATCCGCCGCGCGCCGGCGAGGACCCCGCAACCAGCGCCGGAGGGCATGACGGCGTGCAACTGCGCGGAGTCGACGAGCCCGTCGACCACGACCAGCAGCCGCAGGTCGGCGGTGCGGCTCCGGAACAGGCGGATCCGGTCCTCCAGGCACTCCGGAACCCGCTCCGCCGGCACCCCCAGCGCCCGGAGGAAACACGCGAGGGCGGCGCCGGGGGTGAGGCCACCGTCCACGCCCGACCCCAGTTCGGCGTGGAGCTGCCCGTCGGGGAACTCGTCCGCGACCCGGTGTCCCACGTCGGAGCAGAACGCCGAGGTCCCGCACCCCGGCCCGCCGGTGACCAGGACCACCGCCGGCCCGACCGCCCCGCCCTGGTCGGGTACGGCGAGGGCGGCCGCGGCCGAGGCGACCTCGGAGTCGCGGCCGACGAGGACGGCCGGCCGCGCCGGCAGGTGTCGCGGCGGCTCGGCGGGGCCGAGCTGGCGGCGGGTCACCGTCAGCGAGGGAACGTCGAGCACCGGGGAGGCCGCCAGGACCTGGGCGTGCAGCCGGCGGATCGCCGGGGAGGGGTCCAGTCCCAGTTCGGCGCTGAGCGCCTCCCGGGCGCGCTGGTACACGTGGAGCGCGTCCGACCGCCTGCCGGCCCGGTAGAGGGCGAGCATGAGCTTGGTCTGGAAACCCTCGTGCGTCGGGTACTGGGCGACCAGGCCGGTCAGTTCGCCCAACACCTCGTGGTGCCGGCCGGACTGGAGGTCGATCTCGATCCGCCGCTCCGTGGCGTTGCGGAACAGCTCCTCCAGCTCGACGGCCTCCGCCTGCAACAGGGGCCCCTGGCTGAGGTCGGCGAACACCGGGCCCCGCCACAGCGCCAAGGCGGACCGGAAGAGCCGGGCGGCGGTCTCCAGCCGACCCCCGGCGTGGTCGGCGTTGCCCTGGCGGACCAGCCGGGCGAAGGCACCGGCGTCGACCTCGCCGGGGGAGCAGCGCAGCAGGTAGCCGTTGGCCGTGGTCTCCAGGTCGAAGGAACCGGCCCCCAGCACCCGGGCCCCTCGGCGGTCCAGCCGTTCGTGGGGGCGGATCAGCTTCCGCAGCTGGTACACGTAGGTCTGGAGGGTGGTGCTCACGCTGCGCGGCGGGTGCTGCTCCCACAGCTCCTCGATGATCTGGTCGTTGCGGACCAGCCGGTTCTCCCGGACCGCCAGCAGCGCCAGCAACTGCCGGAGCTTTGCCGCGCTCGGGGTCACCGCCGTTCCACCGTGGTGGAACTCGAAGGGACCGAGGACCCGGACTCTCACTGCTGACATGCCCGTCCCAACTGGTGGTAGGTGCGCGGGGGCGGTGGAGGAACCGGGGCGGACCGCCGTGGTCGCGCCACCGGCTCGGCCGAAGCGCGGGCGGTCCACGAGGTCGTCCCCCGTCGGAGAGGGGCCCGCCGGCCACCGCTCCGCCGGTTGGGTTCCGATGCTGGTCCATTCGCCTCGTCCTGGTCTGGGTCGTCGCTGGAACCGTGGTCGAGTCCGCTGAGCCCCGGTGGCCGAGTCCGGACCGAGTCCGGTTCGAGTGCCGCCGGCCACGGTGGGGCCGGAACCGCACAGGTGCCCGAGCGGAGACCCGCGCGGGGCCGAGCAGGGCGCACAGGTCGATCCCCGGGCGGCGCGACGCACTCCACGCGACCCGGGGGGAAGGCCCCTCCGCCGCCAGGCGCGCGGGAGACGCCGACCCAGCACCACGTACACGGAGGATGCCCGATGCCCTATGCCGCGATCCTGTTCCGCGCCCAGCCGGGCACCGAGTCCGAGATCGCGCGACTCGTCGACGGCGTCGAGGAGCAGGAACCCCGGTCGTCGCTGACCGACCCGGAGACCGGGGCGGCCGCCGAGTTCCGGGGCACGGCCCCGTACGTCCGGGACGACGTCGTGCGGGTCATCGACCACGAGGGGGACCCGTCGGTGGTCGTCGACCACTTCGCCCGTCGGCCCGGGGCCCACCACGTCGAGGAGAGCACCGCCCCCTTCCTCGTCGAGCGGCGGGACACCGCCAGCCCCGAGGAGTTCCACCTGCACTTCGCGAACGTCA